>JBGQGO010000005.1:0-29736 GCA_041497455.1 Blastocatellia bacterium
ATTGAGTCGGATCAAGATTAGCTCAACTCGAGAATACCAAGCGGCGAGCGCGCGTTCGCATCGCGTGCAAGTGCTCGCCGCTTTTGCTTTGGAGGAAAGAAGCATATGAGTTTAAGGGAAGCTACAGGGAAGGCTGGACCCTGCGGAGCAGGTAAACACAAACACCGGCTTCTTGGCGCGGTCGTGGCCGCGTCGCTCTTTGCGGCTCTAATGACAGGGTGCGGCCAGAAGCAGGAGGACAGCGGCGCGTCGAAGCCCGCAACTCCAAATCAGCCTAATCGTACAGCCGTAATCGAAACTGACCTCGGCACAATAAAGTTCGAACTGCTCGAAGATGAAGTGCCAAGGACCGCCGAGAACTTCCGCCAGCTTGCGGAGCGCGGGTATTACAACGGGACGATTTTTCACCGAGTGATCAGCGGGTTCATGATTCAAGGCGGCGATCCGAACGGCGACGGGACCGGGGGCCAGACGGCGACTGGCGCCCTGCTGCCGAACGAGATCAACAGAAGCTCTCCGCTATACCAGGGTGGCTACCGGCGTGGGCTTGTAGCGATGGCTAACAAGGGAAGGCCGGAGACCGGGTCGAGCCAGTTTTTCATTATGCATCAGACCTATTCTCTCCAGGCAAACTATACGATATTCGGCCGGGTGACTGATGGAATGGATGTGGTTGATAAGATAGCGTCGGCTCCAAACAGCGGCCCATCGATGAATAACCGGCCGGTTACGCCAGTGAAGATGAACCGGGTCTACGTGCAGTGAGACAAGAATGGCCGACGCAAACCAGTTTTCGCGGGCCGACGTGGCTGCGAGCCTCTCAGCTCGCGTGGGCGATGACGTTGGTCCAACCGCTCCCGTCCCGCCCTCACCGCATGGACCTCGTTCTCGGAGACGCCGCGTTGCCGGAGCGCTGCTTCGATCTTTGATAGCAGTGCTAGTTGGGAGCCTCATTCTACGTCTGGCAAGTCATGCGATGGGCCAGATGACTCAGTTTTACCTCGATCACATCAGCGACCACTATTATCACATTTCCTACACAACCCGAGGATATGTTATTGCTTCGTTCTTCGTCACCGAGTTGCTGGGCTCGCTTGTGCTCGGAGCGATGAGCGATCGCTATGGACGAAAGGTCTTCATCATGCTTGGCCCGATCCTGGGGGCCATAGCCGTCCAGGTGACTGCGATGACGACGGTGCTGTGGGTGCTGGTGTTCGCTAGACTGCTTGCCGGACTCTCAACAGGCAGCTCCGTGCCGGCCACACTTGGATACATCTCCGAAGCAACCGTGGGCCGTCCGAACCTTCGCGCCCGGGTAATGGGCCTCTTCGAGATAACACTTGTTGGGGGTATGGCGATGGGAGCGGTTGCCGGAGGCTATCTGTGGAAGTTCTTCGGGAGCGCGAGAACCATCGCGGGAATCGAACTGCTGAGCCCGGCATTCACCATCAATGGCTTGATCTTCTTGAGTGCCCTTGCGATCTTTGCCTGGGGGTTCAGAGATAAGAAACGCAAGGCACGGTCGGCCTCGAATGTGACATCTCACGCGGCTGCCACTCGCAGAAAGCTTGCCCACTATTACGAGGTCTTCAAGTCGCCTTCGGTGTGGATGTTCAGCCCGGCGTGGATCTCGATCTTTTCCATCGTGGGCGTGTGGACGAACCACAGCGTTGGATTGTTTACAGGCAAAGAACGATTTCACGCGCAGTTGCTCACGGGAAACATCGCTCCTGAGAAGTTCGGCAACGGGTTTGCAACGCTTGCAGCCTTCTTCGCGGTGGGCGTGCTTGCCTGGAGCTTTGTACTTGGCCGCTATCGCAAGACCAGCGTGATGCTCGCCAGTACGTTCGCGCTGTTCGCGCTGCTCTTGACGGTGCTCGGTTTAAATCACCTCGATTCGTTTTCGAGCCCGTTTTACTATTTGCTGCTTGGCTCGCTGCTGATCGAAGTTCTCGTACTGAGCGGCTTCACCCCGGCGGCATTGACGTACCTGGCGGACGTGACCGAGAACTACGCGGCAGACCGCGGCTCGATAATGGGGCTGTACTCGGTATTTCTCGGAATCGGGCAACTGGTCGGGACATCGCTGGGGGGTTACTTCGCTGATTGGAACGGCGTAGACGGACTGCTGCTGTTGAGCGCGATCCTCGGCGGGATAACCGCGCTCAGTCTGCTGACTCTTCGCAGACACGAGACCGCCGCAGCAAGTCAGGAAACGGTTGCCGCCGACGGGTGAGGATGGGACGCATATCCAAAGGAATGGATATTTTCCAAAAATATGAAATCGATCGGCCCGCCCCGGAACTACACCGCACACCGGCTCCTTTCTAAATCAAACATCTCGAAACGTTACGGTAGTGGAAGCGGTCGATAAACGGTTGGAATAATAGTTGCCAGAAAACCCACGACTAATCGGAGCATTGCCCAGAGCCGATCGGTTTACGATACCCCGCAAACCAGTGCGGCTATAGAGGCGAGCAATAGGGGTGGGGGGAAAATAAGTAAAAGATTTACGGCATGTGCTTTACGGTTCAAGCGTCTGTCAATCTCTTCGCTTCAAGGAAAGCAAGCGGTAGTAGCCTAAGGGCATTTCACACCTTCGCCCGTCTTTTCTCGCTTGGCCGTCATTCCCACGGAACGATTAGCCCCGCGAACCGTGTCTCAAACTGTCACGGAGACGTCACTTAGTGCTAATGGAAACAACATGGAGGTACGAGTAAGATGAAGAAACTTAGCTCTGCAGCTACTACTTTCCTGCTACTGGTTTCTTTGGGCGCGCCTGTCTTCGCCCAGAGCGCCGGCAAAGGGGCCTTGACGGGCAACGTAATCGACTCAACTGGAGCCGTGGTAACTAATGCCAAGGTTTCCGCAAGAAATCTAGCGACGAATGTGTCCTATGATACGCAAACGACCGATGCTGGCCTATATCGTCTCCCCGATCTGCCAGTCGGAACCTATGTGGTCTCGATAGAGACCCCAGGTTTCAAAGCGGCCAAGATTGAGAATCTCGTGGTGACTGTGGGGCAGACCGTCACGCAAAACGTAACGCTTGAAGCCGGTGCGCCCAGTGAGAGTGTTACAGTCACCGCTTCTGGCGAACAGCTAGTCCAATCTTCGGAGTCAAGCTTGTCTACTCTATTGAACCGCAAGGTCTGGGAAAGCTATCCGCTTGAAAACCGCGACTCAAACGAGTTCATCGATCTGCTTCCCGGTGCAGTTCCTGATGCGATCGCTGGCACCACGCGCGGCGCGGCTGTCAACGGTGCTCGACCGGGAATGGGCAATTTCATGGTGGACGGCTACGACAACAACGACCAGGGTCAAGGTGGCCGAGGATCCACGGTGGCTGGTGGCGTCACCAGTATTTCGCCGGAAGCGATTCAAGAGTATCGCATCATTACTAACACCTATTCCGCGCAGTACGGGAAGGCCGGCGGCTTTGTCGCCGACACAGTGCTCAAGTCCGGGGCCAACAAGCACCACGGCTCTCTGTTCGAGTACAACCGCGTGCAGGCACTAGCGGCAAACGACTTTTTCTCCAATAGAGAGGGAATTCAGGACTCTTTGGTGCGAAACCAGTTTGGCGGCTCGTTTGGCGGTCCGATACGCAAGGACAAGACCTTCTACTTCGTTACGGCTGAGTGGCACAAGCTGCGGCAGGGCGCGCCCGTAACAACAACGAGCTTCACCAAGCAGTTCTTCGATTTCGTCAATAGCGGAGGCTTCGCCAACTTCATGGAAGGGAGCGGGATTTGTGGTGGCACCTGTCCGGGAGCGTTCTCAGGGTCCCGCACGGTTGGGCCACTCTTTAAGAAGCTCGCCGCAGCAACATTTCCTGGCGGCATTCCATTCGCCACCAGGGATTTCTCCAATGTTGGCGCAGGGCTGTTCACCGAGGGAATAGTCTATCCCGTTCCTGTTTACGGACAAGTAACACTTACCTCGCAGGCCATCTTTGACCAATACCGAATCAGCAGCAAGATCGATCACGCGTTCTCCGGCTCTGACCGGATAAACGGCACATTCCTGATCGAGAACCCGGATACCACGAACACCTTTGTGGGCGGGGATGGCGCGATCGGGACGCCGATCGTAACTGACGCCCGCCGCACCAACATCGGCATAACCTACAGCCATTCGTTCGGCCCGACCATCCTCAACGAGGCGAAGATCAGCTACCTGCGCGACCGCGCGGACTTCCCTCAGTTGGACGGTCTCGACGGTATTCCCTCCGTCGTCACCGGGATAGATCCGTTGGGGCTCTCATTCGGTCAAACCAGCGCCCTGCCACAGTTCTTTACCGACAGGCAGTTCCAGATTCAGGACCACCTGTCGTTTATTAAGGGTGTACACAGCTTCCGCACTGGTGGCGAGTATCGCCGGACGTTCAATGCCTCGGCCTTCGAGGCCACCAAGAACGGTTTCTTCCTGCCGCACGGAGTCGAAGAGTTGTTGACCGACGGCTTCTTCGGGGATGAAGCTGATGCCGTGTTCGGGACTAACTTCGGAGCGTTTACGTTCGCGCAAGCGTCTGTTAATCCGATCACTGGAGGCCTGCCCGAATTCTATCGCGGCTACAGGGCGAATGAGATGGCTTTCTACTTTCAGGATGACTGGAAGCTGAGGCGTAATCTTACTCTGAATCTGGGCGTTCGTTGGGAGTATTTCGGTCCACCCCACAATTTCCGCGAAGGAATAGACTCGAACTTCTACTTCGGTACGGGGGTGACTCCGGTACCCAACCCGTCCTCCAATGTCTTCTTCCCATCCAACAGCCCTCTCATCGCCCGGTTGGTTACGGGAAGCTTCCAGCAGCGCGATCACAGCATCTGGGAGAAGGACACCAACAACTTCGCGCCTCGAGTGGGCTTTGCGTGGGATGTTTTCAACGATCAGAAGCTCGTCGTTCGCGGGGGTGGGGGAATGTTCTATGATCGCATCTGGAACAACTTGTTCGAGAACATTCGCTTCAACGCGCCGTTCTTTAACTTCAGCACGATCGGGGCGTTCGGCAACGGAGTTCCGGCGGGTCCCTTGTCGACACCTGGACTCTTCACGGTGCCGTTTACGAGTACAAGGTTGTTCAATGACCCAGCCAATCTCCCGGCTCCTTCCCCTCGTCACATGGACCAGAATCTGGTGACGCCGTTCCTCTATCAGGCGTTCCTAGGTGTGCAGCATGAGGTTGCGAAGAACACCGTTGTCGAAGTCAACTACATTACCACGATGGGCCGCCAATTGACCGGGGTCGTCAACATAAACACGTTCAATGGGCGTTCTGGTGGAACGTTAGCGACTACCGGCAGATCGCTTGGAAGCACGCGACGTCCGAGTACCGCAATCGCAAGCGACAACTTTCGCACCAACGCGTTTACGTCAAGCTATCACGGCGGGCAGGCGATCTTGCGCCACCGCGCGCGGTTCGGTTTGCAGTTGAACGCCAGCTATACGTTTTCCAAAGCGATCGATACGATTAGCGACGCGTTCAACGCCCGCCTGGGCTTGAATCCCACGGACAATTTCAACATCAACCTCGATCGAGGCCGAGCCGACTTCGACGTCCGCCACAAGTTCGTAACAGACTTCAGCTACGAGATCCCCTTCCAAAAGGAGAATCGGTGGCTGGGCGGATGGGAAGCGACTGGAATCGTCACGGTCCAGACGGGGGCGCCTTTCAGCGTGTTCAGCAGCAGTTCCAACGAAGACGCCAACGCCGATGGGATCTTCACGGATCGCGCCGTCTTCATTGGCAGCGGGTCCCTCAACAGCGTAATCAACCATAGCAAGAGCCCGGCTGACGGCTACTTCGATAGCGCACAGTTCGTTGGCCTCGTGACTCGGGCAAAGGCTATCGGTCCGGCGGCAGCCTGCGGTCCCAACAACGGTGTTATCCTCAGCAATACCCAGTGGTGGTGCGACGGAACGTCGGGCCGAAACATCCTGACCGGACCGGGCTTCGTCAACTTTGACTTCGGCCTCCACAAGCAATTCAAGGTGACTGAGAATAGCAAGTTGCAGTTCCAGGCCAATGCCTTCAATGTGTTCAATCACCCGAATTTCGGGCGGCCCAGTGGCAACTTAAACAGCGCTGCCACCGTCGGCAAGTCGACCTTCACGATAAATGGTGCGAGAGTTATGCAGCTTGCACTGCGATTCGACTTCTGATCGGTAAGGCCATTCCGAGAAACTACTAGGGGCGGCTCGCGCCGCCCCGTTTCTTTGTGTTCACAAGCCACACCGAGAGGTTGGTGCGACAGGCGCTGCAACTGTTGTGCTAATTCCGGCCCACCCTCACTGCCGCAATCTGCTGGCGCTCTCCTCCACGACCTTGCTCAAGGCTATCACCTTGCTCAGGCTAACACTGGCCTCCATTGGCAAGTCCCTGCCGGTATCGCTCATCTGGCGGAATATCGGGTTAGTCACAAACGCTTTTACGTTGGCGTCGAGTTCCTTGATCCGGTTCAGCAACTCATCGGTTGATGCTGCCGCAGCTGTTCCGGCCTTAATCGCCTCCTTTGGAGGAGACGGCAGAGAAAGGCTCGCTTTGAGCCGTTTCGCCCTGGCGCTCACGTCCTTTGCGGCCGCCGCAATACCTTCCAGCGCCAGCGGCTTTAGCTGTGCTATGTCCTGAATCTGCCGATTGATCTTCTGTATCTGCATGAAGTCTTCCATAGCCTGCTTCGTTGTCGGAGTGTTTGCCGAGGCGCGCCGCTCACCGACAGTTTCCTTGGTTGCGGCGTCCTTTCTGAACCCGACAGCATCGCGGCCAGTCTCATCGCCGACAGTACCGGGACGCCGCTCTTGAGCCGCGCCAGCGACCGTGACTGCCAGGATTGCCGCACAACAAGAGATGGAACGCGCGATCATATTCATTGCATCCTCCTGACCTCAGACCAATATGAGCTTGCCTCTCATTCTAATCCCAGCCCCCACAGTGTGCAAAGAGGCATGAGTCGATCGGCCTGGCCTATCAAGAACACACTTGCCTCTGACACTACGGCAAAAAGAAGAACGCTATCGCAAAGATCAAGTAGACCGCCAGCAGCAGCACACCTTCCATCCAGTTCGATTCGCCGTCGGCGGCGACCAGGCTTACGATCGCGACAGCGAGCCCGACCGTTATCACCTCGAAGGTCGTAAACAGCAAATCCATTGGACTGCCGATGGCGTAGCTCAGAAACACGAGCACGGGAGCGACAAATAACGCTATCTGCATGCTCGATCCCACTGCAATGTGATAAGCCAGGTCCATCTGGTTCTTCATCGCCATCAAGATTGCAGTGCTGTGCTCGGCAGCGTTTCCGACTATCGCGACGGCGATGACTCCGACGAACACTTCCGTTAGCCCGAGCGACTTCGAGGCAGGCTCGACCGCGTGAACTAGCAATTCGCTCATCCAGGCAATGAGCGCAGTTGACGCGAGCAAAACCAGCCCGGCGGTCTTCGGCCGCATCGCCGAAGCTTCCTCATGCGGCTCGGTTGTTCCAAGATAGAGATCTTTGTGAGTGCCGAGTGCGAAGATAAGACTGAGAATATAAGTCACAAACAGCACGATGGAAATCTCGAGGCTGATGTTCTTCTCGGCGCTCCCCGATGTGCCGTGCGTAACCCAATGAAACACGGCCGGCACAAGCAAACCGATCGCGCTCAGGGCCATCAAGGTCGCGCTCATAGTTGCAGCCGTTCGGTTGAATTTCTGATGCCGGTACTTGAGCCCACCCGCCAGCACGCTTGCGCCAAATACGAGGAGTAGGTTTCCAAGAATAGACCCGGTCAGCGACGCTTTGACCACTTCAGTCAGCCCGGCGCGCAAGCCTTGAAACGCGATAATCATCTCGGCTGCGTTTCCAAACGTCGCGTTCAAGAGTCCGCCGATTCCCGCTCCCAGTCGTTCCGCCAGACTCTCGGTAGCCTTCCCCATCCACCCGGCAAGTGGAATGATCGCCACTCCCGACGCTATGAACGTCCAGAGCTCAGGCGCGTGGGAGTAGTGAAGGACGGCCGCGACCGGTATGAATATCAGCAACGCGTCCAACGCGTGATCAAGGAAAAACTGATATTTCGTGCGTTTCTTCACAATGACCTCGTGCTCCGAATAGAACACGGATGACGCTGATGCGACGGATGAACGCGGATCAGATCCGTGTCATCCGCCTCATCAGCGTCATCCGTTGTCTATCTTCTGGCCTTTTCGATAGCCGCGGCCATCTGATCCATCATCTCGCGTTCGCTGAATGCCATCCAACCGTGCCCCTTCCCCGGACCGTAGATGATCCGTCCTTCGTACGGCGGATCGGCCTTGGACAGAAACGCGTCGAGCATATGCACCGCGTTGTTAAGAAAGTAGTCATCCGCTTCGCCAACCCAGATCGTCAGCTTGCCACGCAGCTTAGGCCCGAGCGTTCGCCAGTTGTGCTCGAGCACCATCCGAAGGTCGTACTTCTTCCAGTGCTCGACCAGGTCGCGATTGATCTTACCGGTCTTCGGATCCCACAGCGGCGCGGGACGGCCATCGGCGGCGCGAGGACCGTACGCCGCGTTCCACGCTCCCCATTGCTCGCCTGACATTGTGTAGCCGTCCCCGAGCCCCATTACGTTTTCCATCTGACACTCGTGACGAATGGTAAAGCGAACGTCACCGTTCAGGTCTCGGGCGCTCGGCCGCTCGAATCCTCGCTTGTTCACGTAAGCGTTTTGATCTTCGTAGATGTTAATGAGCTGGAACGCACGAAAGTCCACACCGTCCGGGAATCCAGACCATGTACCGTTGAAGAAATCCGGATAGAACACCTGCAGCGCCAGCGACACCCATCCACCCGTCGAGCCGCCGTCGAGCACGCGCGCCCAGGGCTGGCCGATGCAACGAAACTTCTCCTCGACGTAAGGGATCAACTCCTGGGTGATCGCGTCGCCATACGGCCCGTTGTTATCCGAGTTCACCTGATAACAGTCTCCGAACGGCCCGTCGCCGTCGAGATGCAACAAGACCATTCGAGGCGTGCCGTCAGCCAGCCACGTGCTGCGAAAGCCGGAACCCTCTCTCATCATTCGCTGCACGGCGCTGAAGCGAGTGCCGTATCCGCCGATACTCACGCGCAACGGGTAACGTTTCGAAAGCTCGCTCTCGAAGCCTGGCGGCAAGATCACGCCCGCTCGTAAATAGATCGGCCGCCCGTGAAACTTCGTGAGCAGCTTCGATTGGATCTTCACGTACTTGACGTAGCCGGTGTCCGGCGGCAACTGTTCCGGCGGGACCTTTTCGGTCAGCTCGATCTTCACGGGCACGCTTTGAGCTGGACCGAGATGAAGCTTCTGAGGTCTGCTATAGAGGTTGCCAGGCGCGTTCACCGATTTGAGATCGATGTTTGAATCGAACAACGCCTGGACAAAGTAGTCGCCTGCCGGGAGACCCGCGAGGCTGTCGATCGGAAACGCCGCACACGTCTCATCGAGCGAGCCTGTGACGCCGGGTCCAAAGCTACTGATGTCCCTGCCAAACATCGGCGAAGCGGCCAGCCCGGTCTGGCCTATCGTGAGCCTGGGTTCGGGCTGGCTTTTGGGACTCATCACCACGAACAAGCGCCCGCTCTGCGGAGATGAACTCAATCCGGGCGAGATCGTGACTTCGAATCTGAGTGAGGCCGCCTGGGAGGACTTTGCCGGAACGTAAAAGTAAATCAGAACCAGCAACCCAGCGCCGAGAACTTGTGCTTTTTTCATTGGTCAGTCTCTGAATTCTCAATGACGTCGTTTGGAAACTGCCAGCCACCGCGAACAGCACTCACCTTCCCGGCCGCAAGCATTAGAACGCACCCAGCTATGGAAAGATTGTTGCTGCTGCGCAACTCGCCGCTCACTTCAGATGAGCATCGAACCAGCGCACGATCCGATTCAGCCGGTCGATCAGATGCTTTTCTTCTTGCAAGCCATGCGGCTCGCGCGGGTATACAACGAACTCGCTTTCAACCCCGTAGCGTTTCAGCGCCCGATACAGCATCTGGCTCTGGCCTATCGGATCGGTCCGATCGTTCTCGCCATGCAAGATCAGAGTCGGAGTGCGGGCGTTCTTGACGTAAGTCATTGGCGAACTCTTCGCGAAGCCTTCGGGCTTTTCGTACGGAAGGCCGTAGAACCACTCATCGTAAGCGGGGCCGTCTTCGGTTCCGAACTCTGTCGCCAGATCGCTCATCCCCGCTCCCGAGACCGCCGCCTTGAATCGCCGCGTCTGGGTTATCGCCCACGCCGCCATGTATCCGCCATAAGACCAACCACCGATACCGAGGCGGTTCGGATCGGCGATTCCGCGGCTTATCAAAAAATCAACGCCAGCCATTACGTCCTTGAAGTCGCCGCCGCCCCAGTCGCCGCGGTTCAACTCGAGGAAGCGATGTCCATATCCGGCCGAGCCGCGAATGTTGGGATAGAAGACCGCGTATCCTCGCGCCGCCAGCAACTGTCCCCACGGCTCGAAGGAATCCGACCAAACGCTGGTCGGCCCGCCATGAACCAGCACAACCGTCGCGACCTTAGTTCCTTCGACGTAGCCGCGCGGTTTGAGCAACAACGCTTCGATTTCTGTCCCATCGAAGCTCTTGTAACGCACCTGCTCAGGCTTGATAAGTGGAACCTGGCTCCAGCTTTCATTGATCCGGGTCGCTTTAGCTGGGCCGGCTTCACTGTTTGACAGCCATAGCTCGGGAGCATCGGTCGCGCTTTCTCCGACGAACGCAAGCAACGTCCCTCTCTGGTCAAATGAAGGCGTTGGGTGAACGCCACCGGCCGCAACCTGCGCAACCTTGCCATCCTGGCTGATGACGCAGAACTGGCTCCTGGAGCCAGTTTGGGCGACGGAAATCAACGATCCGTCCGCGCGCCAGATGACGTTCGAGACGGGGCGATCGAGGCTCGATGCGGTAAGGTTCCTCGCCGCGCCGCCTTCGATCGGCTGCAGGTAGACATCGTGTGGCGACGGCCCATCTATTCGCGCGGCCGAGTAAGTCAGGCTCTTACCATCAGGGGACACGCGAATCGAACCGAACGGCCCTCGCGGGCTGGCTATCTCTTTCATTGCTCCGCCGGATACCGCAACGGCGTAGATTCGGTTTGTGTTTTCGTCGGACTCGGGATGATCGGTCGCCGAGACAATGATCCGGTCGCCTTGCGGGGTCCACTGTGCTTCCGATATCCGCCAGGGACCCGGCGTCACTTGGCGAACTTTCTTTGGCTCGACGTCAATCAGCCAAAGCCGTGCCTGTTTGTCGTCACGATCGACCACGCGAGCGTCGTCTTTGTCTTTCTCTTTTTTCTCCTCGGCTTCGCTCTTAGGATCGGGCGCCAGGAAGGCGATCTGTTTCCCATCCGGTGACCACTCGAACGAGCGTACGGCGTTCTTTCCTTCGGTGAGCTTTACCGCTTCTCCGCCGTCGGCAGGCATTAGATAAATCTGGGACGAGTCTTCCCTGTCGGAAAGGAACGCCAACATCTTTCCGTCGCCGGACCAGCGTGGCGAGTACTCAGACTTCGCCGAGTTCGTGAACCTTCTCACCTCGCGCGAGCGCACGTCCAGCATCCAGATGTGTCTGCCGCGGATCGCCCCCTTTGGAGGTTCGCTGACGACAAAGCAAACTCGCTGGCCATCGGGCGATATGCGCACATCCGACAATTGCCTCCTCGATATTGCCCGCTCAGGCGTTAGCTGGGCTTGAGGCGCCAGGAGCAGGAAGAGTACAACTGCGATCATCGTTAGCCTCCAGCTTTCGGGTTTGCGGCATTATAGATGGCGAAGTAGCTTTTTCACAACGAAGCGTTCTTTGGGACTTAACGCCTTTGCGTCTTAGCGGCTTTGCGTCTCCTTAGAAACTGCTAGTGGTTTCATCGGTTTATAAGCTCGTATTCGAGCATGGTTGCTTTGCGCGAGACAGGTTTCACGCAAAGCAACCATGCGCCTAAAGCGCTGATGACAAAGGGAAACACTAAATGTGTTTCTAAGGAGACGCGAGGACGCAACGTACGCAAAGCAGCCCGCAACGGCGAAGTGATTTAGACGGACCTCACTCAATGCGAGCGAGCGACGCAGGATCAAGCAGCGCGAGCAATTGATCGCGTGCGCGTTCGACAGCGGCTTGCTCTTTTGACTCGAGGGTTATCTTTACTCGATAGTCATCGCGACTGAAGGTCGGATATGAACCGATATCGACATCAGGGTGACCGGCTGCGACTTCGTCGAGACGCGGCGCGATGTCGAATTCGTCCTCGCGCGTGTAGATAACGTGAGTGTAAAAGGGCGCGGCGCGGAACCGCTCTCGGATAGCTTCGAACTTTTTGCGAAACAGTTCGGGGACACCCGGCAACACGTAGACATTCTTGACTGCAAGAACCGGCCAGCGCATATCAACCCCGCGGATCAGCTCCGAGCCCTCGGGCGCGTCCGCCATTCGCAATCGCGCAGCATCGATGCCTTCACCAAAGTAGCCGCGCAGCATCGCCTCGAGTTCTGGATGCCGAACGACCTCGCGGCCGAACGCGCGAGCCACGCCTTCTATGGTCACATCGTCGTGAGTCGGCCCGACTCCGCCCGAGGTGAACACGTAGTCGAATCCCTCCGCGCATTCGCGGACGGCGGTCGCGATGACGTCGACGTCGTCGGGAATGATTACGATTCGGCGGAGCGCCACTCCAAGGTCGTACATTTCTCCGATCAGAAAGCTGGCGTTCTTGTCCTCGGATTTTCCGGTCAGAATCTCGTTGCCGATGACTACGATGGCCGCGGTCTTCTGTCGCATAGCAAACATATTAGCTTTGGGGCCAAGCGGCAGCAATACCTGCCGGATAAAGACAAAGGCAGTGTGTTGACCATTGACAGACCCGCGTCTGAAAGTTGCCTTACCCGCGGATTGGCTTCTCTGGGATAATCATCGCCCAAGGGTCTATAATTCAGGACGAATCGGAAAGCCCTTTCTGGAAGACGGAGAGCCACGTTTGTGAGAGCCCGGCCGCGAGTTCAAGCAGTCCTGATCGCCGCTTGTCTTCAACATGAGATTTATTACCGATGAGCGACATATTCATCAGCCATAGTTCAGACATTGAACGGGTGCAGGAGCTAGCAGCCATACTGCGCGGAAGAGGCTGGTCTGTGTGGTGGGACGACCAGATTCGCATCGGAGATACCTGGCGCAACGCTATTAAGAACGAATTGGATAGCGCAAGATGCATAATAGTGTTGTGGTCCGCTACTTCGGTAAAGAGTAACTACGTAAACGCGGAAGCATCCGAGGGCTCCAAGCGCGGCATTCTGATGCCCGCAATGATCGACGAAGTGGAGATTCCTCTAGAATTCAGAAGCGCTCAAACAGCACGCCTGACCGACTGGCGAGGAACAACCACTCATCCAGGGCTTAACAAGCTCTTACAATCTGTTTCAGAATTACTGGGCGGCCCAGTAGAAGGCGCCCAAAGCCTCAAGGATCTCCTGGAAAAGCGCATCCGCGAACTATATTCGCATATTGGAAGCGATGAAAAAACCTCTCGGCCCGTCGATCCACTTGGAGATAGCGCATCTGCAACTGAGGATGGCGGTTATCCAGAGCTTGTGCGTGCATACTTGGGATTATACCTAGCGATGTGCCGGAGACTGCCTGCGAATCCTGCCAGCGATATTGTTGACCTCGCGGTGGCCCTCAGCGAGCTGGATGCCGGTAGGCGATCAAAAGAGCGCCGTTTGGCAGACAGTTCCTGGCCCGAACTTGACGGCTCTCGGATCATTCGAGTCGACATATCACAAGTATTCAGGCTTGCAGACGTATTGACGCATCCCGAGAGTGTGAAAGCGAGAAAGCTCTATGAGGCCTTTACCGACGCGAATCAAATGCGTCGTGCCCTGAACCAACGCAAGGGGTTCAAGCTGGGAACGCTAGGCAGTCTTAGGCCCGTAACTCGGATCGGAGGTTCGGAAGGATTTGACAACTTTTGGAAGATAGCTCTGCCGGAACTGAGGCTCAAAACAGACTCGCCCTTATGCTTCATACCATACGAGCTTACTCTCTCAAAACATCTGGAGGAGCTCCGCTGCGAACCTGACTCCGTCCTTGAACTAGACTCGTTGAGAGCATCGGACAAGATAGCGAACCTTCAGGTCGGCGGTTATCTGCGAATATATCCTCCGGGTATCGGCGTCATCAGTCTTGGACTCACTTTGGAGTTCAAGAAGGCGATTCATATCGGAATGGTCGCGCAGATTGCTCGCGATGTGGAGGGGCTCTTGTTTGTCGACCCAAGCGGCTCGGAGAAACCGTACGAAACCGTAATGCTTGAGATTGTCGATCAAGTAATCAAGCAGTTGTTCACCAAAGGAGGCTTGTCGTATGAGGAGAGGCGTTATCGTCCTCCTACTACGACTTTCAGCTTCCGTGATGATAACGGGTTCAAGCCAAACGATAGGGTGAACGAGCTTGCCTACCTCATGTCTACAGCGCCAGGGAACCAGGAGGAGATTCAAGATCTTCGAAATCGCGTCCAGAATGCCCTGAGAGAGCCCGACTGGAGAGCTCACCAAGTGATGGCGGTGGCGGGGCAAGGAGTCGCCGTGTTCTTCATCGCAGACTCATTCGCAAAAGGGAAGAAGAAAAAGCGAGAGAGCCATATCGAATGGCTAAGAGAAACTCATGAGCTGGTCTCAGTCGCTGCTTATGCCGAGCAATCGCTCAGCGAGGAAATTGACTTCATATTCCGTCGGGGCCTCGATGACAACTGGTTGCCGCAGAACAAGGATAACTTTTGCTACCTTTCGAGGCTATTGCAGACATTGAGGCAAGTCATGCGGGCGATTGCTGCAGTAAGATGGCACTTGGAGCACCGGCGTGCCCCAGAGTTGATGACTTTTTCCAAGCGGCTTTGGACCTACAGCGACCCGGTAGACAGGACAAGCCTCCATCAGGGTCTGACCTATATTGCCGATTGGTTAGCTGCCTCTCTACAGAGTGGAACGGAACGAAATATTGCCGACCTGCTCCGCGTGTTGAAAGACATTCAAAATATGCCAGCACCATTCCGCGGGCAAATTGATAAGCCTGACGCGACAGCCGAATCGACCCTAAAGGAACTCGACGCACAGCTCTTAACCCAGCTTCGGCAGATTGATCAGGTCCTTGAAGAAGGCGGCTCCGAAGGCCTGCAACAGATCACCGAGCGGTTGAGAGTAATGGAGCGACATTACAGGCAATCGTGAGTGTCTAAGCTCTGATCGACTTATGACCGCTCACAGTGACTAGTTCGTAGCGTACAAAAGCGACTTGGTTGCATGCCGAAGAGTCGGGAATGCATCGCCGAACGGTGCTGCGTGGTTTACCTCCACACCAGGTATGTGAACCGGCTCTCACATTGAGCAACACGGCTTCTGCTCCGTGTCTAGCATTCGTGTGAATTTTTCCCCTCACACAGAGGTGCTGGATGACATACTTGCTAAAAAGCAAGTTGATCGGTCATTGCCCAGCGCCGAACTCACATCTGAGTCGCGGCATAATTAGGTTACGTTGTCAGCTACTAAGCGAAATCCGACCTAACATCTATGAGCCACAATGGCTGGCTCATAAGTCTGGCTGAGAGTTCGTTTTGCTCATACGTCAAGTCATATGCACCTCCTACCGGGTCAGCCCGGCGTTTTGTTTCTAGGCTGTCACTGATGTGAACTGTGCCAATCCTACGGAGTGAAGGTGACACGCTGTCGCCTTTTCTTCCGCTTGCCCTTCAATCGCGAAGAAGTTCCCGAGTTGGCTTCGTCCGTCGTGTCACCCCAGAAGTTGAGGGCCGACTTTGGAAGTTGCGGAGAGCTTCGCAAACCACTCACGAACACGAAAGTGTCCGGAAATGCAACCAAGTCACCGCCCGCGTCCCTTGACGTGAGCATTGCTTCTTTATCAAACAAATGGCTTTGAAGTCAATTGATAAATGATCATCTAGTGCTTTTCTTACTTTCAAAAACAAGGCCTTTGCCGCTTTCATATATTTGTCTTTGCCGGACCGGTCCTTGAAATGACCTAAACCATTCGACTACAATTCTCGTCCGTTCCCTCTTCAGTCAATCACGAGAAGTGAAAGGAGCAATGATGCGTACTAGGTCTTGCCTTATCGCAGGCGCGTTCGCGCTGGGCACGATCGCGGCGACATTCGCCGCAGCCCAATCCTCGCGTGGGCCGGCGAAGACAATCGCAAGCGGAAACGGAGCCGGTTTGGCTGATTGGCCGATGTATGGCCGTGATCTTGCGGGCTCGCACTACAACCCGAACGAGAAACAGCTCACGCCGGCGACGGTCACCCGGCTCAAACCAAAATGGGTTTTCGAAACCGGCGGGGACGTCTCAGCTCAGCCTACGGTCGTAAATGGAGTCGTCTACTTCGGGTCGTGGGACGGAAAAGAGTACGCCGTCGACGCAAAGACCGGCGCCAAGATATGGGAGTATGACTGCGGCAGCCCTTCGCGCAGCGGCGCTGCTTACGGTGATGGCGTTCTCTTTTTCGGGGACCTTGGCGGTTCGCTACACGCCGTGGACGCCAAGACTGGCGCGCCCAAATGGAAAGTCAAAGTCGATGCTCACAAAGACACGGTGGCGACGGGATCGCCGATCTACTACAACGGGCGCGTCTACATCGGAGTAGCGTCGCACGAAGAAGGCGCGATCCTGAAGTACGGCCCAAAGTACGAGTGCTGCACGTTCCGAGGCGGGGTTGCGGCGTTCGACGCAAAGACCGGGGCCCAGGTCTGGCGCTGGTACACCATACCTGAAACGCCGACCGACCAGGGCAAAGACAAAAAGGGAGTGACGATCTTGGGTCCGGCTGGCGGCGCGGTGTGGTCAACCGTGACAATTCATCCTGATACGAATCGGCTATACGTCACCACCGGTAATCAATACACTCCGCCGGCTTCCAAGTTTCCAAACGCGATCGTTGCGCTCGAGTTGTCGACGGGGAAACTCTTGTGGTCATTTCAAGCGACCCCGGGCGACATATGGACGTTCGGCTGCGCCAATCTTCCCGACTGCAGCGACCTCGACGTCGATTTCGGCTCGACCCCGATGGTTTTCAAAGGACCGGGCGGAAAGCCGGCAATCGGAGCTGGACAAAAGAGCGGTTGGTTCTACGCGGTCGATCCCAAAGACGGCAAGCTCCTGTGGAAGACCGAGGTCGGTCCGGGAGGTAAGCTCGGCGGCATAGAGTTTGGCGATGCTACCGACGGCGAGCGCGTTTACGCAGCGGTCTCGAATTTTCCAAAGCAAGGCTCGGTATCGGCGCTCGACGGCGCTACTGGAAAGATACTTTGGCAGACCAAGTCGCCGGACGGCGGCTCGAACTTCGGTCCGATCACGGTGACCGGCACGGGTGACAACCGTCTGGTGTTCGCGGGGTCAAACCGAAACTTCATCCGCGCCTACGACGCGAAGGATGGCAAGATCCTTTGGGAGTTCGACACGGGCGGAGCGGTTGGCGGTGGGCCTACGGTGGTGGACGGCGTGGTCTACGTCGGTTCGGGCTATCAATTCCTGCGCGTCGGCAAGCCGAACAAAAAACTGTATGCGTTCTCGATTGATGGCAAGTGATCGTCGAAGCTCAGTGCGAGGAAGCTGACTGAGCCTCAGTATTTTTTCCGGGCGTGGTCAAGGGTCCGGGGATAGCAGTGAACCAATCTCCCGTTTCTGGTTCACTGACGACTCGAACACGCTGACCACGCCCTTCCCCGAATCGAAGCCAGGAAGCTCCTGCTCGACACCCCCGGTCAAATCGGATTGTCCGCAGCAACCAGCAAGCAGGGTCGGCCTAAGTTTTCTGTTCTGACGACGATCAGTTCCACCTGCGCTCATCCGGCATGATAGAATGCGTCTCTGAGGAGAAACTTATGAACATCACAGTTGAAGCGGTTTACGAGGCTGGCGTTTTCAAGCCACTCACGCCTATTGAAAGCCTTAAAGAGCATGAAAAAGTTCGGCTGGTTGTGGAGCCTGTCAGCTTGATTGATGCCCAACGGCAGAACCGAATCCAAATTGATCCGGCAGTTGCCCGCGAGATAGGCGACTCGCCGGAGTACGACCTGCTCGAAGGCTAACCCTATGCTGCGCGATGCTCCGGACGGGGCTCATTGCTTTGTTGACGCAAATATCTTCTACTATCACCTTGTCTAAGACGATTCATCCGCGCTCGGACCGTAGATCGAAGGCACCGTCGAACCCATTGGCCTCAGATAAGTCGAAAGCTGCCCGCGGTGATGCACTGCGTCAAACAAGAACTCCCAGCCAAAGTGGTAGCCCGTCCCGCGCGAGATTTCAAACTCGCCGTACACGAACCTGAGCTCTTTCTCCCACACCGAGTGATCGAGCGCGTGAAGCCGCTTAGTGAGGTCCTCGTGATTGCGGTCGTAAGTCGCGAGAATCTCCTCGACCGTCGCCGGCGCCGGGAAGTCTTGCCATTCGATCGTTCCTTTTTCAAACCCTTCAACCAGCACCTTCTCCTCCATAACGATCAGCCACGCGATCTCGCGGCCTGTTCGTGATTTCGGTTCGGGTTTGTAATCGGACGTGCCTTGCGGAATCCGCTCGATGACTTTTCGCGTCGCTGGCGCTTCCCTCTCCCAGAACTTCAAGAACAGTGCTTTCTCATCCATCGTCGTCGCTCCTGTCTTACTTGATCTTCTTGCCCTTCATCTCCTGACCGTTCATGTTGACTACGAGCTCGATGACCTTGCCCTTGTCGTCGCGCACAAACTTGAGCTTGGCGCCCACGTTGGTGACCGAGAAACTGCCGTCATCTTCCGGCTTCAACTCTTCCTTGGTGTCATCCTTTGGCTGCCCAAACAGCTTGTCACCCTCGTGAGTTAAGACAAGGATTCCTATCTCGAGTTCGTACTCGCCGACGTAGTCGTCGAAGGTCTTAGGATCAGCCTTTCCCGCTTGAGCGGCGGGCGTCGAGGGTTTCTTATCATCGGCTTTCGCCGCATCGGGGGCTTTCGCCGCATCGGGGGCCTTCGCCGCATCGGGGGCCTTCGCCGCATCGGCGGGCTTCGCCGCATCGGCGGGCTTCGCGGCGTCGGCGGCCTTCGCCGCATCGGGGACCTTCGCCGCATCGGGGACCTTCGCCGCATCGGGGGCCTTCGCCGCATCGGGGGCCTTCGCCGCATCGGCGGGCTTCGCGGCGTCGGCGGGCTTCGCGGCGTCGGCGGGCTTCGCGGCGTCGGCGGGCTTCGCGGCGTCGGCGGGCTTTTGAGCTTCGACCTGGCCCGGTTTGTAGCTCGCCAGCCACTCGACGTCAACCGTATCCGCTGCGCGCCGCTCTTTCTCTTTTATGAGCCATTGTCCGCGCTCGTTCCACGGCGGCCCACCGTCGGGATCGACGTGACAGAACGTGCAATCCTTCGCGCCGAACTTCTTCGCCTTAACGAGCAGCGGTGGATAGCCGAACGTTTCACTGGCAAGCGCGGCCACAAAGCCCGCAATAAAAATCAGTGAGATTGCGATCTTGATTCTCCTCAATGTAGTTCTCCTTGTTTGATCACTCTTTCGTGCAAGAAGGATAGTGCCCTAAGAGCCCTTCTATCGCAACTTCTTGATTGAATCCAGAATCAACCCTTCCGCTTTCGTCCACACGTCAGGATCATATTCCATTCTGGTGTGAGCAACCCTGAACGCCTTTTTCATAAATGGAACTCTTGAGACGTCGATCTGCTTGTGACTGTAGTCGTATTTGAAGTTGCCTATGATCGTGGTCCTGGCCGGATCTTCGGCATGAATCTCGGGCTCGCCTCGAATAAACCAGCCGTTCCGCTGAAAGAGATTCGCGGCGCGGGCGACGTTGGAAGGGATCATGCTGTCACCGCGTCCGACGCTGTCTACTTGAACCGTCAGCAGAACCGGAACGTCCATCTTCTTCAGTTGCCTGGCTAGCTTTACGACCGCCGCGCCGCCGAAACTTTGGCCGTAGACGATCAGCCGTATCGAGGCGCGTTCTCGCTCGTCGAGCCTGCCGTCGTGATTGCGGTCAAACGCATTGTTGATCAGCTCAATTGCCAGAGCTCGCTTTTTGTTCTCGACTGTCTCGACGCAAATCGCAGTGTCGTTCATCGACCGGAGCTTCAGCGCCAACTTGCGCACGTTGCGGCCGTCGTTGTTCCAGGGTTCGCGTCCGCCCATGAAACCGAGGATCAAGATTTGACCTTGTGTCAGCGGCGTCGGCGTCGTGAAGTGGCGATAGCGTTGCCCTCGCGGAAAAATGCAGCCGCCATGAAAGGTCAGGCAGATCAGAGTAATAAGAAGCAGTCTGCCGCGTTGTGAAGTCGGAGAAGACATGTCACCGCCACTGTGTTCTCAGTTCTACTTAGAGTAGCAACGGAGAGGAGCATGGAGTTCAGGCTTTAGCCTGGTTTTTTGTCTTGCGAGAGGAAAGACCAGGCTAAAGCCTGAACTCCATGCACTTCTGTCCTCACCTCGCACACGTGAGCGCCCGGCCGCCATCGATGCTCACCGTCGCTCCTGTGATCCAACTCGCGCGATCCGACGCCAGGAAGTAAATCAAATCCGCGACCTCTTCAGGTTGGCCCACGCGCCCGAGCGGATGCGTAGTCTTGCTGTGTTCAAGAAACGCAGCGTACGCCTCGTCATTCATTCCACCCGCTCGATGCAGCTCCGTCACGACGACTCCGGGATTCACCTCGTTGACTCGTATCCCTTTCGCCGCAAGCTCAAGCGCCGCGCAGCGAGTCAACTGATCGACCGCGGCCTTGCTCACGCAATAAGCCAACACCCCTGGAAACGAGCGCGGCCCGGTGACACTCGACACGTTGACGATATTCCCTCGCGAGCGCTCGAGGTGAGGCACGGCGAGCTTCATCAGATGAAACACCGAGCGCAGGTTGATGTTCAACATCTCGTCCCAAAGCTCGAGTGTCGTGTCTTCGATGCGCCCGGCTTTCAGGATGCCCGCTGCGTTGACCAGCACATCGAGCCCGTCCATCATCTCGACCGCTTGGGCCATACAGGACTCGGTCTGCTTTTCATCCGACAAGTCAGCAGCGATGATGAACGCATTTCCCCCACTAGCGTGACGCGAGGCTACGTCTTGAAGCGCGCTCTCACGTCTGCCAACCAGCGTGACGCTGGCGCCTTCGCTCAGGAAGCGTTCTGCGGTCGCGCGCCCGATCCCGCTCGATGCGCCGGTTACGATGATTTTCTTGCTCACGCTGTTTTCATTCATATCAAGCTCGCTTTCGTCGAGCGAGTTTACCCGATCCCCGCAAGGGAGTGAAAGCGCATACCCGGCAAGGTATGTGTCAGTTTCCTGCGCGCACCCACGCGGGGGCGGCACCTATTTGGACTGCGCCGCCCTCTTCCTCATTGTGTGACATTCGCATGCGTGGCGGCGCTTTTGCTTATCCACAGTGAACGGCCGCAGAACCCTGTCTCTTGGTAGTGTCGTCTACACGCAAAACAAAAGCGCCGCCACGCATGCGATAGTCGTTCAATGCGGAACAGGCGGCGCAGTCCAAATAGGCGCCGCCCCTCGCTACGTTCCCGCCGCGACAGCATCGTCCGCATTCGAAGTAGGCTGCGGCAGTCGAACTGCCTTCTTAGGATTCGGGAGAGAAAATGCCCAAATTCCAGATACCCACCTGGTCACGAGGTGGGTATGGGTTGCGACTCTGACGCGCGACGGGCAAGGGCGGCAACTCGCTGCGTTCCATGTTTCGAGGTGCTTGAGTTGCCAACGTACTCGATGAACATCAAACCAATCGCCGCCGCCTTAGCACTGATCGCAACTAGCGCCGCGTCGGGCAGGTCTCAGCAGATCGCGATTCCCCCGCTGGCTCCTCGGGCGTTCTCGTCCCCATCCCAGGCGCAGCAGTTCAGACTCCGCAAGCTGGGCTTCACAGGCAACACCCACACGAAAGAGTTTGTGATCAGGCGAATGATTCCGCTCACCGAAGGCGACATCTTCAATCAGTCCTTGTGGGAGTTCGGTCTCGACCAGATCAACCGCTCCGGGTTGTTCGAGCCCATTGAACCGAGCGACGTCTTGATGATGCCCGATCAGACGACGGGCCTTATAGATATCGAGCTGCACCTCAAGGAACGCGATCGTCAGCGCGTCGATATGAGCGGAGGCGGCGGCACGGCCGGCGGAGCTTCGATCTCGCTTGATTACGCGAACTCCAACCTGACCGGCAGAGGCGACAGACTCGCGGGCCGCGTACGAATAGGCACTCGCGAACGCAGCGCCGGCGCCACCTTCTCAACAATGTCTTATGGAAGGCTGCCGATTAGCTTCGATCTCTCTGGTTTCTTCGAGCGGTTAGAGTTCGTCAACGCAAGCACGCTCCAGCAAGGCCGAGAGCCGCTCTTTATCGAACGCACGGCAGGCGGGAGCATCGGCGCGTTTCTTCCGCTCGACCGATCACGCTACACGATTGCGGCGACGACCCGCGTTGGCCTGGTCTACTCATTCACATCGACGAATCTCGCGGACGCGCTTCTGATGAACACTGCGTCAGTCCGCTCGCTCGACCAAGGCGGTCTGCGAACCGCGTCGCTTACTCCGCTGTTCTTGCACGACACTCTCGATCGTGAGCTTGATCCACAAAGAGGCGAGCGGCTCGCGATCGGCGCCGAGCTTGGCGCACGCGCGCTTGGAGGGAGCCTCAACACGTTCAAGCCGTACGTCGACTATCGCCGCTTCTTCCCGCTGGGCAACAAGAACAACGAGTCGCGCGAGCCAACGGCTATCGGCTTTCGCATACGCGCGTCGCACATCCGCGGCTTCGGTGAGGCCTTTCGTGAGCAGGCGCTATCGACCGTGAGAGGCGTGCCCGTGTTCAGGCGGTTCTTCCTTGGGGGAGAAACCGAGGTGCGCGGTTACGATGTGAACTCGATCGCGCCGCTTGCTCGATTGGATCGCTTCGTCATCAGCGAGACCAACACCCAGTCTTTTCTCTCGAGCGAGGTGCGTCCAATCGGCGGAGACACCGACCTGCTGTTCAACGCAGAGTATCGAGTGCCAATCATCTGGCGGCTTTCAAGCGCGGCGTTCTTCGACATCGGCACATCTTTCGACGCGCGGAGCCTGATCAAAGAGAGCTTCGACACGATGACCACAGTTCAATCGACTGGCGCGCCGGTTACGGTGCTGACTGTGTTGAAGCCGCTCAAACCCGGCCAGGACTTCCTTCCGAGTTATCGTGCGTCGCTAGGCGGCGAGATTCGATTTCCGATTCCCGTTCTGAACATTCCTCTTAGACTGATCTTCGCGTGGAATCCGAACGCGCAGAAACAAGTCCCCGACGGCGCGCTGCTCGCGCCCGAGAAACGATTCGCGTTCAGGGTGGGCTTTTCGCGGACCTTGTGAGCGTGACAATACAAATCAGGCGTAGGCCGCACGTCAATGAGTTACTTATCGAACTCGCGACCTGCTAGTCGGCACTCGAGACCCGACTCACACCGCAACCATCACAATCGTCAGGCCGCCTTGATCACGCTTGTCAGCGCCGATTTGCCGAAGATGGAAAATGTAAGCGTCGCCTAACTCAGCTCCCGTCAAATCGGCTATGAAACTGAATCTGGTGAATTGCCCGGGCTTCAACTCGATCTGCGCATCGTAGCCTCGCCGATCCTTGCCTCCAAGCAATAGCCCCAAACAACCCAGCTTGGTATTGTCAGTCACTTGGGCGCCTGGAAAATCGCGAAGCTCGAACCTAAACCCTTGCGGTGGTCGTGTGGCCAGACGCTTAAAGCCCTGTGTTCCTTTGAGTCTTTCGAGTACGACTTTCTGGACGAACCTGCTTGGATGGAGATCAACCACAGCGCGCAACGTAGCTGTCTGTGGTCGCTCACGGTCCGGATTGGCCGTAGCCACCTCGAACCCGCATGGACCGGGGCGTCTGGCCGCGCCGGGGCCTCCGCAAGGTACGATACAGATATTGTGCTGCGCGACATGCGGATCGTCGGGCGCGAAGAAACCGGTCGTACTCGGAATAAGCGGATCGGGGTAGCACCTGGCGATCAGGCACTTGTGGCCCGGGCTTTGTGGATCAGCCGGATCTAACCCGGCCGGTGGATTCCACACGAACGTCTTGGTAACGCTGGCGCCGTCGGCCGGGATGGGTGAGCCGATGCCGTCGATCCTTGTGGTGCTGGCCGGATTATCCGGCGTCATCGCGAGAGACGGATTGCCCACCCAGAACTCGGCGCTAATGCTCTCCGTGCCGGCAGGCAAAATACATTGATTGAGAATCGCAGCCTGCATGTGGAATCGCACCTCGACGGTGTTGTCCTGGCCGGGGTCGGCTTTGTCCAGGCCGGAAACGGGACCAGTGAGTTTGATATCCGGACTGAGCCACCACGGGTCATTGGTGTTGTGGACTCCTCCATCACCTTGGCTCGCTTCCATGAAGATGCATGTGTCAGCGTTGAGACCGGGGTCGTTTGGCATAGCGCACTCCTTTTCGTGCTGAGGCTTTGTGGCGGTCTGGGCGCGTGAAATGCAGCCAGACGTTGAACTTCAATACTCCTGAATTGGAACCGGCTGTGCTTAGAGCATCGAATCGAGCTTAGCGCTTCACAGCAGAACCTCTTTGGTGATTTCAACGACTCAGGCCACCCGGACCGCCGCCATCTTACGTCTTTCGCTTATCGTGATCAAGCCGACATGCCCAATTCTCAGAACGAAAACACCAGGTGCTCCTGGAAGCGATATTGTCGAGGCGTGAACGCATTCAAGGGAACAAAGAAGTTTGGAAACTGGCCGCTGTTGCGAAGCTCGCGTTGCACAAACACCAGACTCTGCAGCGTCACCTTCTTCGCCAGCCCAAGCTCCCATCGGAAGTAGTGAGTGCGCAGATTGACGCCGGTCCCTGTTCCGAGATCATCGTCGGTCAGTTGCGAGATGATCGAGTTGGCGCCCTTGATCGACAACACGTAGAGGAATGACATGTCTCCGCGCTTTGTGGGCTTGCCGATTTGAAGCGCGGCCAGCATCGCGTCGCGCTCGTTGGCTTCCGTCCCGAAGTTGCGCGCGCCTTGTAGATTGAACGTTATCGGATAGGCGTGCTCGCCCACACGGAATCCCGTGTGGTTAAGCCGGTACGTGAGTCTCGCGACATGAAAATCTTCAGCAGTGTAGATCGCGCCGCCCGATGTAGTGGTCGCGTTGCCTGTGCCGGTCATCAGGCCTGACAGCACGAGTCCGAGTCCGGGCTGAACGATAAACACAACGCCTGCTGCCGTGGATGCAAGCTGAATCTGGTTTGGTTCGCGAAAGACCTGTAGGTCTGCTCCGAGTTGCTGGCTCCACCGGTCGTTGAACTTCTGGTTCCACAGCAACCCCTGGTGAAACAGATTAGCTGAGCGGCCGATCGTGCCCACCTCGGCGCCTGCCGTCGCCAGCGGACTCCCTGCGGTGATCACCGCGACGTTAGGGTTCGAGAACCAGTACTGACCGGCACGCAGCTCGATGCTTGTGTTCCCTTTTCCGAAGGAGAGTTTCTCGTTAAACCCGTTGAAGCGGACGTCGTCGTCGAACAGGAAACGCGAGTTGTCAGCGAAAATTTCTTGAACCCGTCCGCCCTGCAACTGAATTGATTTGTTCGGGTGATAATCGATCCACGCTTCGTTGATGAAGAAGGGTTGATGAGCGACCGTTGATGTGAAGTCCTGGTCTTGCGTGAGCCCGTTGTTAATCGGGCCGGTCGAGAGCTGTCCGTGAAAGCTCAGCACCTGATTGATGTCCGTGTCCATGTTCAAACGCAGGCGGTAGCGCATTCGAGCGTTCTGGACGTGCGCGAGCGGCGGATCGGGGGGTTCAGTAGCTTTTCGCAGAATCGTATCGAAGCGAAACCGGAAGTCGCCGCTCAATCGAATCGGCCCGAGCTTGAGGACTTGCTCTTCGACCTTTTGGACGCGAGTTTCTATGGGTTGAGCTTGAGAGGGAGATGAATCGGCACCGGTTGTTCTCGTATCGGCCGGCTGTGTTGCGGCAGCGGTCTCGCCGAGTTTCAGTGACGCGGGGCTGAGCGTTGCAGTCTGCGGCTTGGTCTCTACGCTGTTGAGCCGCTTCTCCATTTCAGCCATCGCGCGCTGCTGACGTTCAACCAGTAGCACGAGCTGATCGACCTTTGCCTTTAGTTGTTCGATGTCGTCCTTCGCCTCGAGAGCGTTGGGCGAGATCGTTCTTGCCTTTTCCTTCTGCTCGCTTGCACCAGCGCGTGGTTGATCGCCGGCGACCGTCTGTGCGTGCGCTGAGGGTTTCAGGAAGAACAACGCTGCAAGAGTCAGCAGTATGCAGAGTCTGAAATGCGGTCGATTAGAGTTCATCATCAGCTCCTTTGTAGCCTGTTCGTAGTTCGGCCTTCAGGCGGAAGTTCGTAACCGGGTAGCCTAGGACTCGTGCTACAAACTTCCGCCTGAAGGCCGAACTACGAACGTTTGGGACTGCCTTGAGCTTCGCATAGTATCGCGGTGAAGTTGCGAGTTTGTTAAGAGCACGTTAACGAAATGTGAATTAGCGAACGTGGTTGCATGAGACATGGATGCATGAAAATCCGCGGCAAGGCCTCTTGGCCCATTGTTCTTTTCACGCAAAGCCGCCAAGCTATAGAATCGGTCTACCAACTCTCTTTTCAGGAGGCGAAGTTTATGAAACTCTTGTCTGTCATCACAATGCTGGTTGTTCTATCACCGTCAGTCCAATCGCAATCGCGCGCTCCGCGGCGGCCTGCCCCTCGTGCGCAAACGACTGCGAATCAGACGCAGGCGACTCGAGCGGCAGCCCAGTCGTTGCCGCTTCATCGTGTGATCCTTTATAGCAACGGCGTCGCTTACTTTGAACGTCGCGGAACGGTGACGGGTCACGCCGAGGTGAATCTGCCCTTCAAAGAGTCACAGGTCAACGACGTGCTCAAGTCGCTGGTCGTGCTCGATCTTGGCAAAGGGCGAATAGGCGCAGTGAGCTATGATTCTTCCGCCCCGCCTTCGGCGAGATTGGCTGAGATACCATTCTCAATCGAAGCGGGGACCGAGAACGACACCGCAGGCGGACTCGCATCGGTCTTGAAACAACTGCAAGGCGCGCACGCGAGCGTTACGACTGCCAAAGGCTCGGTGACGGGCTCGATACTCACGGTCGAAGAGAAGAAGTCGCAGATCGACGCCAACAAGCCGCCAGTGACTTCGCATTCGCTGGTCATCTCATCCGAGTCGGGCGAGTTGATGAGCTTCGACCTTGCCGATGTTCGCTCGGTGCGGCTGCTCGATGAAGGCGCGCGCCACGACGTTAGCGAATTCGCGAACGCATCGGCGTCCGCGCGAAGGCGGGATGCGAAGACGATAACGGTAACGTCCGACGGCGAAGGCTCACGCGAAATGGCTGTGAGCTACACGGTAGCTTCGCCGATTTGGAAGACGACTTATCGCGTGGTGCTGGACGCGGCGGGCAAGCCGTTCTTTCAAGGCTGGGCGATTGTCGACAACGTGAGCGATGAAGACTGGTCGGCGGTGTCGCTGTCGCTTGTGTCAGGAACGCCTGTGTCGTTCATTCAGCCAATTCAACAGCCGATGTATCGATATCGTCCTGTGATCGCCATCCCGAGCGATCTTCGGCTCAACCCTCAGGTCTATGAGGCAAGTGAAGGTGCGCCCGGCGGAGCGTCAATAGATTCCGTGGGAGGTATGGCAGAGACTGTGAATGTCACAGCTGGTTCGGCTGAGCGCAAGAAGATGAAATCGCAGATCGATCAACTCCCGCTGCAGGGCCGGCGGTTTAACCAACCTGCGAACCTGGAGCCCAGCGCTGCACCAGGCCCAGCAATTGGCGTTGCCATCACCGGCGAAGACTCCGGCGTTGAAGCCGCGGCTACCGGCGCTGAAGTCGGGGATCTGTTCGAGTATCGAATAGACCAGCCCATCACTGTTCGCCGCGATAGCTCGGCGCTCATTCCGATTCTTCAAACGCGAATGGAAGGCGAGCGCGTTTCGATTTACAACGAGTCCGTGCGACGAGACCGGCCGATGGGTGGCATGCGCTTGAAGAACACGTCGGCGCTCACGCTTGAAGGCGGCTCCCTCACGGTCATCGATGGCGACGCTTACGCCGGTGAAGCGCTGTTGGATCGACTGAAGCCCGGCGAGGAGCGATTCATCTCGTTCGCCCTGGATTTAGGCACGCTGGTTACTGCTCGCTCGAAAGCCGACCGCGAGCCCGCATTCCAGGTTCGAGTGATCAATGGCGTCTTCGAGGCTCACTATTATCAAACAGACAAGAAGACCTACACGATCACCAACCAGACTGACCGGCCGCGCACGCTCTATATCGAGCACCAGATTCGGGCGGGTTGGACTCTAGCGAGCGATTCTCCAAAGCCGGTGAACAAGACGGCTTCGTTCTACCGGTTCCGCGTTGACCTCGAGCCACAGAAAGCGGTTGAGCTGCTGGTCACCGAACATCGCGAGCTTATGGACAACTACGATGTTTCGAACCTGACGCCGAGCCAGCTCGAAGTATTCGTATCTAGACGATACATCGACGAAGCGACTCGCGCTGCCCTCGACAAGATCATCGGGATCAAGAGTCAGATTGCAGCGATCGATGCGCGACTCGCTGCCGCGGATCGCGAGACCGCTGAGATTGCGGCTGATCAGTCCCGTCTCCGCGAGAACATCAAAGTGCTCAGCGAGAAATCAGAAGCGCGCCAACTGGTCGCCCGCTACGTCGCGAAGGCCGGAGAGCAGGAGACTCGGCTCGAGCAGATAACAACGGAACGAAAGGCAGCGGCTGCGGAGAGGGCGCGGCTGCAGAGCGATCTCGATTCAGCGATTCGCGCGCTCGCGGTCGATCGCAAACTGTGAGGGGGGCCTTGTGAGATAACGCGTGATTGGTCATCATAGATTTTCACCGATCAGAGAGAAGTCACGATGGCTAGACCAAAACTAACGGGACCGCGGCCCGAATGGCTCAAGGTGAGGATTCGCGCGAATGAAGGGTTCGACCGCGTGAGTGATTTGATCAAGGACCTGAGCCTGCACACCGTTTGTCAGGAAGCTCGTTGCCCGAACATATTCGAGTGCTGGAGCGAAGGCACCGCGACCTTCATGATCCTCGGCGACATATGCACTCGACATTGCGGCTTCTGCGCAGTGGGTAAAGGCAGGCCGGGAACGCTCGACCCGGACGAACCGCGTCACGTTGGCGAAGCCGTCAGCCAGCTTGGCGTGAAACACGCCGTAATCACCAGCGTCAATCGAGACGAGTTGCCGGACGGCGGCGCGCTTCATTTCGCGGAGACGATTCATTGGGTCCGACGCCTGAATCCTGGCGTTCGCGTTGAGGTTCTGATTCCGGATTTCCGCGGCAACGAAGAAGCGTTGAACATCGTGCTTGCGGCTCGGCCGGATGTGCTGAATCACAACACCGAGACTGTCGCTCGTCTATACAAACGAGTTCGTCCAGACGCGAAGTACCAGCAATCGCTCGAGCTGCTGCGAAGAGCCCAGTCGCGAAAGCCCGAGCATCCGCTGCTCACAAAGTCCGGGTTGATGGTGGGTTTAGGCGAGAACGTCGATGAGCTGCTTGAGACGTTTAGCGATATCGCCGAAACAGGCTGCGACATTCTGACTGTCGGCCAGTACCTGGCTCCTACGCCGAAGCACATACCTATTGAGAAGTATTACTCGCCTGACGAATTCGCCAATCTGAAGTCGGAGGCGCTCGCGATGG
>JBGQGO010000006.1:0-26050 GCA_041497455.1 Blastocatellia bacterium
ATCGACGTCAACACCGGCGAGGTCATCAGGACCGTAAAGATCGACGGAAACATAAGCGAGATTTTCGTCTTGCAGGACAAGATAGTCTACGAGTTGAGCCAGGGCCTGAACCTCGAGCTCGGAATTTCCGAGATCACCGAGATCGAAGCCTACGAGACGCAGTCGGTCGAGGCTTACGAGAGCTTCTCGCGCGGCATGATCAATCTGCGCACCGGCAGCCGCGACTCGCTCGACCGTGCGATTCACTACTTCGAGAAAGCCGCCGAGATGGACCCGAACTACGCCAGCGCGTGGGCGGCGTTGAGCGCGGCTTACGATCTGAAGGGTGGATTCCTGAGCATCCCCGAGCTGTCGGAAAAGGCTGTCGAGTTCGCGCAGAAGGCAGTCAAGCTGAACCCGCGGCTCTCGCACGCGCATCAATTTCTCGGAGGCGCCTACAACACTCTTGGCCGCTACGATGAAGCTATTGCAGAGATTGGCGAAGCGGTGAGGCTCGAGCCAAACAACGCGGGCGCTCACGGGTCGCTCGCTCGCGCGTACTGGATCGGCAAGGGGATGGTCGAGGAAGCGATCGTCGAGCTCGATCACGCGGTGTCGATCAACCCTCAGGCGGGTTACTCATATCTTCAGCTTGTATTTTTGCACACGCTGATCGGCAACTACACGCGTGCCGAAGCGGCCGCCGAACACGCGATCGAGCTTCAGGAGAAGTACATCTCGGGCAAAGAGGGGCTTCAGGTTGTGGGGGCGCACACGAGGCTTGGGTATTGTTATTATCGGCAGGGCCGCTACGACGAAGCGATTCAGGAATACGAACGCGAGTTGGAGTTTCTTAAGTCGAGCGACCACGCGTTGCGCGACCGCTCGCTGACTGAGCTTGAGCAGAAGCTCGGCGCGGCCTATTTGAGAAAGGGAATGACTGAAGAATCCGAGCAGCACTTCAAGAGTGCGATCAAGCGATTCGAGCAGCGTTTAGGAAAAGGCAGCGACGATCCGTTTACGAAGTATTACATGGCTTGTTTGTATTCGTTGAAAGGCGACGCCGACAAGGCGCTCAAGTATCTCGGCGAGTCGCTTGGTTCGTTAAGAGCGATCAACACGCTTCGGGCAAAGAGCGATCCAGACTTCGAGAACCTCCGCGAGGACTCGCGATTCCAACAGTTGATTGGAGAGCCGGCTCCAAGTGAACAAGGTCCGCAATAGGAGCGGAACGGACGAAACAGAGATTCACGTATGCCTCGTAAAATCCGAGAATTGATCGGTGAGCTGGAAACGGCAGGTTTCGTTGATCGAGGCGGGAAGGGAAGTCATAGAAACTACGAGCACCGGAAAGGCGTTCGGGTCACTCTTTCTGGCCGGCTTGGGGATGACGCGAAACCTTACCAGGAACGTGAGGTGAAGAGGAAGATCGAAGAGGTGAAGCAATGAATGAAAGCGCTCGCTACATAAAGATTGTTGAGTGGTCCGATGAAGATCAATGTTTTGTGGGTCAGTGCCCAGGCATCATTGGCCCTTGTTGCCATGGGACCAATGAAGCACAAGTGTATGCAGAGCTTTGTCAGATCGTGGATGAGTGGATTGAAGTCCTGAAAAAAGAAGGAAAACCATTACCGCCGCCAACAGCCGGGAAAGACGTAGCAAGGAAGCTGTTGGATGCAGCCTGACACAGACTCGCAGTCATCTTACTGCGCGGCCAATGTCGGGAAAGAGAAGCACCAATGCAAGAAGTGGAAGGGCGTACGAGCACAAGAGAAATTCCACTCACCGACTCGATTGAGGAATTGGCCCAGTTTTGGGATTTACATGACCTCACGGATTTCGCTGATGAATTGGAAGAGGTCTCCGAGCCGGTTTTCGGGCGGTCGCGGCCGTAACAATCCACCGTCTTCCAAGGAAGCAGAAGCTGTAAAGCAAATCGCAAGATTGAAGATGACCAAGAAATCACGGGCTGGAAGAGCGTTCGAGGAACTCATCGCTCGAATAGAAAGGACCCTTGCCCCGCGTGGTGCGGTTGTGAAGTCTCCAGATTACATTCGAGACCTTGTTACGAATCAACGCCGTGAAGTAGACGCGTCCATCCGAGTATCCGATGGGGATGAAGCTCGCCTGATAACAGTTGAGTGTCGAGATCACAGGAAGGGACGCCAGGACGATCGCTGGATTGAGCAACTGATTACTAAGCGCGAGAAGATAGGTGCATGGCGGACAATCGCGGTATCATCAAGCGGATTTTCCGGTCCGGCGGTCGTTACTGCTCGGCACTACGGAGTCGAACTTCGGCAAATGGATCATATTACCGACGCCGAGATCGCGCAAGAGTGGGCGTCGGGTTTTCAAATGGACCTACTTGTGCTGGAGTATAGCGTCCTCGACATTACGATCGTGGATACGAATGGAATGGTTATCCCACTAGACAAACTACCTGCAGAACTCTTTGGATCCTTACAGGCCGATCCTGTGAATACAGACTTCTTGCGAAAAAGGGACGATGACATACTCTTGTCCGCGGCCCATATCGCCGATCTGGTGGGCACTCCGCAGAACCTGCAAGAGGATGGTGAGCCAGTTCGAGCGAGGGGCGCTGTGGATTTCAACAACGGCGATTGGTTCGTCGAAACGGTAGACGGTGAAAGGAGGGTTTCACGCGTTGCAGTAGTATATGAGTTCGCGATCCGGAAGATCCCCGCTCCCATACAATCGGTGCAACAATATAGCTCGCCCGACAAACCGTTACTCGAGTTGGTAAGGAGCTCAGTGCGGGTGGACGACCGAACTACCATCAATCTTGAATCGAGCGTATCTTTGAACAAACCTCTTCCAGTACAAGACAGTCGACGTCAGCGGTCTAGAAAGAAGAAAAATGTCAACGCGTGAGGCTCTAAATCCCATTTCCTGGACCAGCGGCCCAAGCTCCTACGTCAAGCAGAGCGCGCGAAGCGATTCTCATCTGTGATCCAAATGCTCCGACGCGCGCCTGACGAACGCAGTCGATAGCTGCCTGCAACTTGAGTTGGTGGAATGACAAGGTTATGGAACATTCAAGTCAGCGAACTACCAAACTGGAAGGTCAGAAACTTCTCTACGATACGTTTAAGCATTTAACAACGTTGAGCACCGGTTCCATACTGATTCTTGCTACATTCATGGAGAAGTTGTTCAAGGAACCTCACTGGAAGATTCTGATTGCAATAGCATTTGTTCTATTCATCCTTTCAACGGCTTGCTCCGCATATACAATGTTGACGTTCGGCGACATATTAGCTAGAGAGGGGGAAATTACGAAGCCGGAAAAGAAACTTGCTCTTGCAAGAGTGTATGTCTCTATATGGAGCTTCATAGTGGGGCTCGTCAGTCTTGTTACTTTCTTCTTAAGGAACTTCTGAAGCTCAGTACGGCTGTTTAGGTCCGGTCGAACGCCGTAGCGCACCGGGTTGCTCGCGGGGGATGCCTCTGGCTAATCGGGCAATCGTCGTCGGCAGCAATAGAAACCGGGCGCGCGCGACACGCTTCGCCTCGATCCGACGCTATCCCAAATGACGTGAGCCTCTACGCTGCTTGTCTCGATGCGAGCGAGCGGCGCGTTTTAGCGCGGTCTTTACTCGTACGATTGCTTCGGACAACACGGCCAGCGAGTCGTTCTGGGCCGGGAAGTCATCGCCCAGCGACACCTGAAAAAGAATCATGCACGCCTTATAGGTCTTGGTGTACGGGAAAGTGAGCCGAAGCGCATTCTCAAGGCTCTGCGCCGCCCGTGTAACTCCTTCCGGCCCGCTCTCAATTTCCGCCAGCAGGTGATGCCAAAGCTTGGCCGCGCGATCGGCAAGCGCTGAGTCCTCCAGCAGCATCGGCTCCAACAGGTCGAGCCAGACTTGATCTTCTAACCACTTCGGTTCCGTTCTCTTGTCGGGCATAGAGCTGCAATTGTACGACACCTCTAGAAGATTGTCACTTATTTCCTGTAGACTGATAGGCGACAACTGGATTTCAATGCTGGTATCAAACGCAAAGGCAAACCAGATATTCGAGCGCGCTTCGGCCTGGCTGTCAGAAAACGGCGGCAGGAGCTTGGGCTCTCGCAGGAAGCGCTTTCAGAACGGGCGGGTCTTCATCGGACCTACGTAGCTGATATTGAACGGGGAATCCGCAATCTATCGCTAGTGAACATTGAAAAGATAGCGGCCGCTTTGGACATCTCCATCTCTGCTCTGTTTGTTGATTACGGAGTCGACTGACAACTCGCATGTGCCGCGGCCCTAAACCAATGACGCTCTCCCCGTGCCCTGAATGGCGCGGCGCGAATTGAATGCCAGCGTGAACCGCATTAATATACCAAGTGACCTCAGTCCAACAGTCAACAGGAGTAGATACATGGAAACGATCAACATAAAACAAGAGGCACGGCGATTGGTGGATCAGTTGCCGGAGAACTCAACGTGGGATGATCTAATGCACGAAATCTACGTGCGTCAATCTATCGAAAAAGGTCTTGCCGACAGCGAAGCGGGGCGAACCACCAGCGTTGAAGAGGTACGTGAAAAGTTTGGCCTCAGCAAGTGAAAGTCGAATGGACAGACAACGCACTGGAACAGCTTTGGGCAATCCACGAATACATAGCTCGGAGTTCACCGGAATATGCCCAAAGAGTAGTTGATCGTCTCACAAGCCGAAGTCAACAAATCGGGAGTTTCCCACTATCTGGACGCGTAGTGGCAGAATTCGACTTACCCCAGATACGAGAAGTGTTAGAAGGGCCTTACCGAATCATTTATCACATAAGACCTGCCCAGATAGATGTTATCGTTGTAATTCACGGCGCGCAGAAACCGCCCTGGGAGAATTAGTAATACTGGAGTCCCATTTACGAAGAAGGCATATGGCAAAGAGGCTCAAGGATATTAGGGAGATCAAGATCGAACGGCCCGCGAGGGCTAAGCTTTCCGCCGAAGAATCTCTGAAGCGCACTCAGGAGTTTGATAAGCGAAAGGAGAAGTTCATTGCCTCTATCCGAAAAGGCAAGGGTTGAGTCTATCTGCCCGATTTGCCGACGGCCGCTTATCAGGATCTCAAACATGACCGATGATCAAATCACCATTCCAAACGTAGCGGAGATATTGGCTGGGGTGCTTCGAAACATCGAGCCCAAGCTCCAGCCTTTACTCCTCGCGAAGCTCGAGAGACTCGCCGCCCAGCGGTATCGAACTTGGGCAAGTGATCATCCCGATCAATCTGTAAAGGAAGGCCTGCTCGCTTGCGCGGATCGCGAAGAGGAAATAGCAAGGCGAGTCGAGTCACTTGTACCGGACGCTTCAGCTATCCAAGACAAGCTCCTCTCGGATAATCCTGAGTTGTTGGATTTGAACCGAACCCTGTTCGAAGGCCGGCCGCTCAAGGTTCAGTTCGCGATGCAGGCCGACGGCGAGCGAGCCGGAGCGGCGGCTTGGAGAGCATACGCGGCAGGGGCATCCGATCCGTCTGTTCAGGAATTACTGCAGAGTTGCAGCCCTTTGGAGCAAGCAAACGCCGACTTCCTGCAAACGTTGTTGTGACCTTCATGCCTGCTCGCCAGGAAACGAAATAGACAATGTGCGGCTCGGTAGTGGAGATATTAGCTGGCGTCCTTCGAAACATAGAGCCCAAGCTCCAACCGTTCCTCCTCGCGAAGCTCGAGAGACTCGCCGCCCAGCGCTATCTCTGGGCAAGCGATTACCCCGACCCGGCCGCGAAAGAAGGCCTGCTCGCTTGCGCGGATCGCGAAGAGGAAATAGCAAGGTGAGTCGAGTCGCTTGAACCGAACGCTTCAGCTATCCAAGACAAAGTACTGTCGGATAGTCCTGAATTGCTGGATCTGAATCGTACCCTGTTCGAAGGCCGGCCCCTCAAGGTTCAGTTCGCTATGCAGGCCGAAGGCGAGCGAACTGGAGCGGCGGCTTGGAGAGCATACGCGGCAGCCGCATCAACTCGTTCTGATTAGGACTCGACTTGACGCAGGTCTTGCTGTCGCAGGTTTTGCTTGACTTGAGACTCCGTTGTCCATAGAATCGCGGCGCTAAGGCCCGCAGACCAAAGGCTTTTGCGGAATAGATAAGGAGAAAGACCATGAGAATGACGAAAATACTGCTCTCATCTCTGATCGCTGTGTTCGCTGTATCTCTGCCGGGAAACTTGTCCTGGGGTACGGTAAGCGCGCAACAATATGGCTCTGCAATCGGTGGGACTAAGGGAGAAGAAAAACTAATAGCCCCTATTTCCGCCCTTCTAAGCATTGCAGGCACGGGCAAGGTGGCAATCCTTGGCGCGCCTGGTACTCCGTCGTGGAACACCGATGTTCAAAACAAAATCTTGAGCACCGGTATCTTCGCTCAAGTTGATGTATTCAACGTCGCAGGGGGCAATCCAGTCCCAACACTGGCTCAGTTACAGCAGTACTGCGCGGTGCTTGTCTTCTCGGATACTTCTTTCAACGATAACGTGGCTCTCGGCAATGTTCTGGCAGACTATATGGACGCTGGTGGAGGCGTTGTCCTCGCCACGTTCTCTTATTGGGTTTCTTCGGCGGGCCTTGGAATCAGCGGGAGGATTGTGACTGCTGGTTACCTCCCCTTTACCCAGGCTGGTCAAAGTCAAGGTACACCCTTAACTTTGATCACAGACCAACCGGGGCACCCGATTTTCAGCGGCGTCAGCTCCTTCAATGGGGGTTCGTCCAGCTACCACAATAATTCCATTACGACAACCGCGGGCACTACACTGCTCGGTCACTGGAGCAACGGTCAACCCCTTGTTGCTATCAAGAAGCCAACGACGGGAACAATTGTCGGGCTTAACCTTTATCCGCCCTCTTCAGACGCCCGTAGCGATTTTTGGGTGAGCAGCACTGACGGCGCTCGTCTGATGGCCAATGCTTTGAACTTTGCTTGCGGCGCCTTTTTTGATCTCTGCCTGCAGGACGAAAGCAACGGCAACATACTTCAGGTGAACTTAACAACTGGCGCTTATCAATTCACCAATTGCCATGGCTTCACGCTTGGAGGAACAGGCGCCATTACCATAAAAGGATGCTATGTAACTTTGCAGGTGAATGGTCCCGACCGCAGGGTGTTGGCCAGGATTGATACTTGTATGAAGAGCGGCACGGCATCCGTGCAGGTCTTCTCGCCCGGCCGCACCTTCACCGTTCTTGATAGGAACACTACCAATAACACGTGTGCCTGCCCCGCGGTTACCTGATAGAGGGACCTTGGCTGTTGTCGGGCTTTCACCGATCGTCCACACTGGCAAACGAAATCGACAAATCGCGCGCGACTCGGATCAGGTGATGATCGGGCAGCAACGCTTTTACGGGTTGACGCACTTCTTGAAAGCGACAAACAAAAGGGAGGCGACAAAGCCTCCCTTGCTCAAGAACCACCTCGGTTCCTAAAACCTATTTCAGCTCGACCAGAATAATCTCAGCAGGCTTGTCACCCGTTTTCTCAACGGTGTGCTTTTCCGCTGCTGCCCAGGTCACCCCTCCCCGCTTGCCGCCGCCTTCTCTGGTCTTTCCGTCAGCAAGCGTGAATGTGGCTTTTGCATCCGTCAAGTAAATCGCCACCCCGTTTGGATGTTCGTGCTGCTTAGTCTTGTCGTGAGGCTTGAAATTGATCCTCAGCACTCGAACTCGGTCATTCTCGAACTCTACCTTGTGGTGCTCAGGGTCAACCTTCACAGGATCTAAAGCTACCGTGGTTGAGGTCATCGCGGGTTTGCCTTTCAGCTCGACCAACACGCCTTCCACCGGGGTGCTGCCAACATTCTCAGGCAGGTGCTTGCCCGCCTCGGCGAACGCCACTTCACCCGCTTTTTGACTCGCGTCCGTCGTGCTTCCATCAGCGAGCGTAAACTTGGTCTTACTGTCGTTCAGAAAAACCACGACTGTAGCGGGATGTTCGTGCATCACGGACTTCTCTTTCGGGTTGTAGTGTATCGTCAGGACCCGAACCTGGTCGTTCTCGAGCAGCACCTTGTAATGCTTGGCGTCTACTTTAACGGGGTCTTGTGCCAGCGCTACCGGGGCCGCAATCCACAAGAATGTGAGAAAAAGAACTCTACGCATATTCGCCTCCTTACGTGGGGGATTGTCGGATTAATCTATTGTCCGGTGCGAGAGTATCTCAGTCAGCAATGGCCGTCAATGTCTCGGGAGCTCAGTCCTCTTCTCCCGCAAATGAAATACTCAAATCGCGCGCGACTCGGATCAAGTAATGATCGGGCTGAACTGACTTGATTGCTTTGACACATTGCTCCAGCGGCACAGTCGTAAGCTGGTTGCAACTCCACGCGACCATCCGCCCCATGTTTCCGTCAGCAATGGCTCGCACCGCCGCTGAACCGTACGACGACGCGAGCATCCGGTCGAACGCAGTAGGACTTCCGCCTCGCTGCAGATGACCGAGCACAACCACGCGGCTCTCCTTGCCGGTGAGCCGGGTTATGTCGTAAGCGACGAACTCGGCTATTCCGCCAAGCCGTTTGGGGTGGCCGGCGACTCCAGTTTCCTGATAGACACACTCGCCTCCCGCGGCTGTCGCGCCTTCGGCTACAACGATGATCGAGAAGTGACGGCCCTCCGCCTCACGGCGCATGATCTTTGCGGCGATCTTCTCGACGTAGAAGGGAATCTCGGGGATCAATATCACGTCAGCGCCGCCCGCTACTCCCGAGTGCAGCGCTATCCATCCAACGTGGCGGCCCATCACTTCCACGAGCAAGACGCGGCCGTGACTCTCGGCGGTGGTGTGAAGGCGGTCGGTCGCTTCGGTTGCGATGCCGAGCGCGGTGTCGAAGCCAAACGTCAGGTCGGTTCCGAGGACATCATTGTCAATCGTCTTCGGCACGCCGACCACCGGCATGCCCAGCAGCGAAAACTCATAAGCCGTTCGAAGCGAGCCTTCGCCGCCGATCACTACCAACGCGTCCAGTCCTAACCGCGCGAAGTTCCGCAGAGCTTCCTCGTAGACTGGTTCGTCTGTTGCGGCTCTCCCTTCGCCGCCGCGCGACGCGAAGTGCCCGCGATTGACCGTGCCGAGAATGGTTCCGCCTCGCGGCAACAGGCCCCGCACGTCGTCAATCCCGAGCGCGCGAGTCCGGCCTTCGCCGAGCAGACCTTCGAAGCCGTCAACTATTCCGACGACCGGCCAGCCGTAGACGTTAGCGGCAGTCTTGACGACTGCCCGGATGACAGCGTTCAGTCCGGGCGCGTCGCCTCCGCCGGTGAGCACTCCAATTCTCAATTGATCCTCTTCGCTTGGCGATCTCCGCCTTGGTGCAGGATCAAGTGCGTGACCTTCCCCGTGTCGTCTTTCACAAAGGTAACCTTGGCGTCGATGACTTTCAGGAAGAACTTGGTTTCGGACTCGGGGAACAACTCGAATTGCGGTTGTCCCGTGGCCTGCGCCATCAAGCGGCCGCCTTCTTTGCTGATCGTGAGGATGAAATTCGGCGCCAGCTCATACCGGCCGGCGTAAGCATCGTAAAGTTTCGGATCGACTTTGACCTCGGCAGTATCTGCCGGGATTTCATACTTCTCACCGAAAACAATGGCCGCCAGATTTCCGGTGATTTGCCCGGGACCGGGGGAGCCGTAGTCGGCGTTGCGCAAAACGGCGACGGTGACTTTCTCGTCTGCGAAGCGCGCAATGAAAGTCGAAAAGCCGTTGATCCCGCCGCCGTGACTGATCATCTTGTGACCCGATTTCGTCTGAACGCCCAGGCCGTAGGCGTAGTCGTTCTTGACCGGGGTCATCATCGCCTCGAGAGACTTCGCCGAGAGCAGCTTGTCCGAGTAGAGCGCATCGTTCCACAAGAAGAGGTCCTCGACCGTCGAATAGAGCGAGCCCGCCGCGTAAGGCTGAGTCATATCAAGGTACACGGAGTTGACCATCTTCCCTTTGGTGAGCGAATAGCCAGTCGCGCGCTTTTTCAGGATCGTGCCGTGATGATCGTAGCCGGTGCTGGTCAACTTTAGCGGTTCAAAAATGTTCTTTTGCAAGAAGGTCTCGTATGATTCGCCCGCAGCTTTCTCGATGATGTAGCCGAGCAGGAAATAACCCGAATTGCTATAGCTCCATTTTTCGCCCGGTTTGAAATCGAGCGGTTTATCTTTGAAGCGCGCGATCATATCTTGCGTGGTCACCGGCATCATCATCTTCGGGGCGTAATCGGGAAAGTTCGTGAAGTTCGGAACGCCGCCGGTGTGGCTCAGCAGGTGATGGATAGTGACATCGCTCCACGCGCTTGGGCAGGTGTCGACATATTTGCAGATGGGGTCTTGGACGCTCAGCTTACCGCGTTCTTGCAGCAGCATGACTGCGGCGGCGGTGAACTGCTTGGTGACTGAGCCGAGCCGGAATTTCGTCTGCGGCGTGTTGGGAACGTCAAGCTCGGCGTTTGCGAGGCCGGAGCCTTTGCTGAAGATCACTTTGCCATCGCGGGCGACGAGCACCGAGCCGATGAAACGCCCCTGGTTGACGAGCGCGTTCATGTATTCATCAAACTTCGGAGCAAGATCCTGCCCCGGCGCGCTCGCGGCGAGAAGAAACAAGAGCGCAACTGAAACGACGCTGCGGTGAATGCCAGCTTTGGTTCTATTCATAGTCTTCTCTTTCACATCAAAGGCTGGCGACACATTCGACGCGACGTCCTCCTACCGCGCAAGCCCGACGAACAGCTCGTCGAACTGCCGCGCGATGGCGTCCCACGAGTATTCGGGATTCTGCGCCGCTGCAAACGCCGCTCGAGCCAGTTCCTGGCGGCGGCTCGGACTTCGGTAGAGATTGTCCAAAGCATTGGCAACCCCTTCCGCAGACACCTCGTCCATCTCCAGTACCGAGAATTCGGGAGTGTAGCTTCGCACTGGCGGAATCAACTCTCCGCGTCCGCTCCACAGTTCGCCGCAGGCTGAGTGATCCGGAACGATCTGAGCCGCACCTGCCGCGCCGTGCTCGAAACTGACGAGTCCCCACCCTTCTCCCATCGATGTATTTATCCCGACATCGCAGGCATTGTACAGCAGGTTCAACTCGCTGTCGCCGACCAGGCCGCCTGCCAGAGGATTTAAATGGATCCGCTCCGCGAGACCGAACTGCCGAACCAGCGATCTGATTTGTTCCGCCGCCGGCTCACCCATGATCGCGTGATGCAGGCATAGCCGGACATTTGCCGGCTTGCCGGCGGCAAACATGGCGAAGCCTTCGATGGTCAAATCAACCCGCTTCCTCATGTCCGGCCGGCTGGCGTTGAGCACGATGAACGATTCCTCCAAGTCCTGAAAATCACCAAAGACTTTCTTCTTTGCAGTGACCCGCCCCGCCGACGCAAAGTCAGCTTCGAGAAGTTCGGGGAATGGACGGAAGCGTTCCCGGTCAACGCCGTGCGGGATGACAGCTACCGCGGGAAAGTCGCCCTTACCGCTGTTCTCACGAAGCCGCTGAAAGGCCTGCGCAAACTGTGTTCGCGCAAACTCCGTGTAGACGACGACGCGGTCTGCGTTCTCGAGGGGCGCCGCATCCTTTTCGTTTGTGATCTTGCCGTCCAGGGGAATGTAGCCGATGATCTTGAGCGGGTCGCGATACGGGCCGAGGATGCGCAGATAATACTCGAACATCCAGATGTCGTGCAGTATGAAGATCAGCGACGGACGAATCTCCTCAATCAGTCTCTCCGCCTGAAAAGCGGCGAACACATCGCCGCCTTTCGGATTGGTCGGATACATCGTCAGACCGCGATCGCGAATCGTTTCGCCTGAATAGCCAATGCCGAGATAGTGAATCTCGTGCCGATCCGCGAGCCGCCCCATGATGCTGTGCATCACCCGGGTCAAGCCGGTGCCGAAAGTGTTGTAGCCGATGGCAATGAGTTTGAGTCGAGTTCCGGAATCGCTCATGGGTGCGCTTTCATCAGGCCGGCCACTCTAATCCCATCACGCGCTTTGATCTTTCAAACAGGCCTGGTTGGCCCACCGTCTCGAGCCGCGAAGAACAAGCCCAGTCCTTCAAGCGCGCCCGTTGGCCGGCGGTGTCTGCGATACGTCACGGTGAAAGCTGCATCCTGGAGGATACGCTCCAGCCTGTCGATGGTGAACTTCGCTGGGCGCTCCGTACGGAAAACTGGTTCCTTGAACTGGCGGTCCTCACTGATCTCCAGGAATTCACCACCGATCTCGTGGAACTCACCACAGATCTCGTCAATCAAGTGCAGCCGGCGAGACGTAAGCAGGATGGGCCATTCGGCGCCCTCGCAATCCAGCTTGAGCAATCGGATGCGCTTCTCGCCGTGGTTCGTCACCGAATCCACAATCTCATCGAATGCGAGCTTCTTTACTGGTTCCCCGACGCCCCAGATCACCGAACCGTTCCCGGTGTTCGTGATTCCCTCCATCCCTGCGTATGACTTTGGAAACAAGTGATATCCGTCAAAGTATAGCTCGTCGTCGTTCGGATCAGATCGCCACACCGCCCCCGGCACCAGATGAACGAAGCCTTTCTCGATATGAGGCCGCAAGTTTTCGGCAGCGATCCCGTAGTTCTCGCGATCAGGCTCGATGCTCCAAACGCTCTCACAGCCTCTCGACAGCACGGCATGAGCGAATGAGCCGATGTGCGCCCCGACATCAATGACGATGTCGCCAGGGCAAAACCGGTCAGGCAACTGGTACTCGTTGAACAGGACTACGCCGTTGAAGATCGCTTTGTCCAGCGTGCCGGGACGGAGCTTCCACACTTCAGGCATGAAGCGTCTCTCGAAACGCAGCCTTCACAAGCGCGGGCCGCGATGGTGTTTGAAACTTTCGGGACAGGTCCGAAAGTCAGGTTAGACGACGGCGTCTCTTAACCTTGTCGCGATCTCGCAAGTAAGCGATCTCTCACGCTATGGATGTGCGACAGCCGCGCTGCGGGAACAAGCGCTAGTTCTTAATCGCGCAGCGCGGCTTCGACAATTGTTCGAGCGCCATTGCGGTATTGCTTCGAAAGGCGCTAGTGCTTGAACGTGTAGGAGTTGCAGAGCGAATACGGCGGCTTACCGTCCGGCATAGGCATCAGTGACATCAGAAGCAGCTCCGATGTGTTGGTCGAGCCTTGCTCATATGAAATGTTCCCGACGCTTCTCGGGCCACACGGGCCGGTAAGGATGTAGCTCACTCGCGAATAACTGCCGCAACCCAACACCGAGTTAATCTGCTCGATCCGCTGCAGCGCTTTACCCGCGCCGTATTTTACGAGGTAATCATAGAAAGCGCCTTGCGGTACGTGCAGCATGCTGAGGTACTGGGTCACCACGGCGAATATATACTGCGGGTTGGTCATGTAAGTGTCCAGACCGGCAGGGACCGTCGTGTGGTTTTGTCCCGGCACCACAAAATCTTTCACCTTCTTTTTTGGATCCATGCTATCAAGGATGAGGATCCAGTAACTGTCATCGACCGGGGTCTGGGGCCTGAACCCCGCTGATCCACTTCCAAACCCGACATGAACGTAAGGAGCCCAGTTGGAAGCCAGCGTACTCTGAATTGTGTACGCGAGCATGGACGGCATCGGGGGCGGACCCGGTATGTTCGGCTTCGGCATGTTTTCTTTCTCCTGTCTTGGTTTTGACCTGAGGTCAGTTAGCGGCTTTTAAACTTGAACCTACTCTGTATCTGCAAACGATCCGCTGCGATTTACCTCCTAACGATGAGCCGATCGCGCGCGCTTTTAGTCAGCCAAAGAATCGCGCTTGGCTGAATGGCGGCGAGTTTATCGTTGATTTGATTACAAGTCAAGCTGAAGGCTCAAAAAGAAATGTATCCGACTTTCGCCGGTCAGCCGGCCTTTAACAGCACGGCTCCGGCGCAATGAATTTGCCGGAGCGTTAGCTGGTGGCTATGATAAGCGATGAACGACGCTTGTTATTCGTCCTGAAAAACCAGTGAAGACTGGAGACTACAATGGATCACTCGCCAGGATTCCTCAAGTCTGTCAACGACGCGAAGGGCCGCGTGCGCGAGAACACCCCCGAAGATGTGAAGCGCCAACAAGAGGCCGGGGAGAGCTTCTACTTCGTCGACGTGCGCGAGGATAACGAGTGGCAGAAGGGCCACGCCGCCGGGGCTATACACCTGGGAAAAGGAATAATCGAGCGCGACATCGAGAAGGCCATCCCCGATCACGACGCCGAGATAGTTCTTTATTGCGGCGGCGGGTTTCGCTCGGCGATTGCAGCAGATGCGCTTCAGCGGATGGGCTACAAGAATGTGATCTCGATGGACGGCGGGTGGAAGCGATGGCGCGAGCTTGGATATCCGATTGAAACGGATGAGTAGTTCCAGGTTTGGCGTTCAGAGTTCAACCTTATAGGTTGCAGGCGTTGAACTCAGGGACAAGCTGAAGCTTGGACTCTAAACCTTCATGCCGAAACGCAAATTCATTGCGGAAGACGACGCAGACCACGACGGCTACGCCGATACCAAGTGCCCTGAATGCGGCGCGACGATAACCGCTCGGTTTCAACGCGGGCGCGATTGGCGACGGCTTCAATGTCCTGTCTGCCGAAGTCACGTCACCGTGTCGATCAAAGAAGAAGAAACACCGCCCCTCATTCAACTCAGGCGGGCCGGCGCAGAATAAGGTCAACTAGAAAGAGCGACGACAGAATGGCGTCTGAACTTATCGAAGCGCACGTTGTAGACCAACCACACGTGATTCTTTCCAAACGCCGCAGGCGGGTGGTGACGGCTGGCGTGATGCTGGGCATGTTTTTGGCCGCGCTTGAAGCTACGGTCGTGGGCACGGCTATGCCGACGGTGATTGCGTCGCTCGGCGGGCTCGATCGCTATAGCTGGGTGTTCTCGGCTTACTTGCTGACTTCAACCGTGACCGTCCCGGTGTGGGGGAGATTGTCGGACCTCTACGGCCGGCGAGTCTTCTATCTGATCGGAATAGCATTCTTCCTCGTGGGCTCTGCGCTGTCGGGAGCGTCGCAGTCAATAACACAACTGATTGTCTTCCGCGCGATTCAGGGGATGGGCGCGGGCGCGTTGATCCCGCTCAGCATGACGATCAATGGCGACATCTACACGTTGCGCGAGCGGACGCGGATGCAGGGCCTGTTCAGCGGGGTGTGGGGACTGGCTTCGATACTGGGACCGTTGGCAGGTGGTTTCATTACCGATCACATATCCTGGCGGTGGGTGTTCTACATCAACATCCCTTTCGGCCTCGCTGCGGCTGCTGTGGTCGGAATCGCGCTTGTCGAACCGAAACAGCACGGGCGGCCGGTGATCGACTACGCGGGCGCGGCGTGGCTGACGATCGCGATCACGCTGTTGCTGCTTGTGCTGGTGGAAAGCGGAGACCCGACCATCTGGGGCAATCCTCTGACGCTCGTTGCAGTCGCCGGCATTCTGATTTTCAGTTTTCTGTTTGCATGGACGGAGATGCGTGCGCCCGAACCGATCGTACCGTTTTCGCTGTTCAGAAATCGCATAATCGCCGTCGGCTCAATCACTGGTTTTATGGTTGGCGCAGCGATGTTCGGCGCGCTTTCATTCATCCCGCTTTTTGTTCAAGGCACGCTCGGCGGCACGGCGACCGAAGCGGGCGCGCTGCTCACTCCCTTTCTGCTGGGCTGGGTGACTATGTCAGTCGTGGGTGGGCGATTGATGTTCCGAATCGGTTATCGGCCGACGATTCTCGCGGGCTTGTTTGTTTTGGCCGCCAGTTTCGGGGTTCTAACGACTTTCGGCAGAACCACGTCGCGGGCGTGGCTCATCGGTGACATTCTGGCGATGGGGATAGGGATGGGGTTGGTGATGTTTGCGCTTCTGATCACCGTGCAGAATTCAGTTGGCAGAAGCCAGCTTGGGATAGCGACCTCGCTCAACCAGTTCTCGAGGTCGATCGGTCAAACGGTCGGCGTAGCGGTGATGGGAACGGTGATGACGATCAGCCTCGCGTCACACGTCGCTGAGATTCAGAAGGAGAGCGGACTGCCCGAAGCTGACGTGGCTCGCGTAGTTCACAATCCAAGCGCGCTGATTGATCCGATAGCTCGCGCGGCACAGAAGCCTGAGTTGCTCAAAGCGATGTCGGGCGCGCTGGCGGGCGCGTTACACAATGTGTTTCTGACTGGTGTAGCGTTCGCGGCTCTGGCTCTGCTGTCCGGCTTCTGGCTTCCCGCCGGCCGGATTGAACTGGAAACGGAAGCTGCCCGAGAAGCGGAAACCATTCCCCGCACCCCAGCCGAGTGCGAGCGGTTGTTGATGGCCGAGATGACAACGATCGATTCGGATCACGAACCTGCGATGGCGGAGAAGGACTGAGCGGAGGGGGGAGAAGGGAGAAGGGGAAGAGGAGCAGAGGGGCAGAGGGGAAGAGGGGCGGAGGAGCAGAGGGGCAGAGGAGCGGAGGGGCAGAGGAGCGGAGGAGCAAAGGGGCATAGGAGCGGGAGCAGAGGAGCAGAGGGCAGTCCGTTCCCCTCTTCTCCTCTGCTCCCCTGCTCCTCTGCCCCCCTCTCCTGTTCACCTCTGCCGTTCGGCCTTGCGGAATAGATTGAGCAGGCTCGTCGGCTGGTCGGTTTTGATGGCGTCGACGCCCAGCAGAGCCATTGCTTGAGAGATATCGAGCGAGTTCACTGTCCACACCCACACCTCCACGCCTGCCTTGTGCGCAAGCTCGACGATCTCGCGCGAAAGCTTCTTGAATGAAACCGAAATCGAGTGCGGCTTGAACTTCAGCACTCGTTCGAGCGCTTGTGTATAAGGCACGCTGTCGTCGTAGCCGGGGTTGATGTGTAACTTCAAGCGAGGACCGATAGCATCTCGAACCTTCCGCGCGGTCTCAAGGTCGGGAGTTTCAAGAACGACGCGATCGAGTTCAGGAAAACCCTTGAGCGCGGCGATGGTCTTTTTCACAAGCTCGTCAAACCGCGCGCAGCGTTTCAGCTCTATATTGAGCAGCACCGACTTCACATTCCCGAGCAGGTTGTTGAGCGTCGGCACGCGCCTGCTTCCATTGTCGTCACCTACGGGAATCAGCGTCTGCGCAGTGACCTCCGAATAGGTCAGGTCCGAGATCAACCGGGTTCGCTGGCGCTCGGGCAGGCCTTCGACGCGGCCGAAATACTCATCGTGATAAACCACTACGACGCCGTCGCGGGTCAGGCGGATATCGGTTTCGATGCCGTCAGCTCCGATCTTCACCGCCCGTTGAAACGCGCCGATGGTGTTCTCAGTCGATTCGAGCGCGCCGCCTCGATGAGCGATGACCAGCGGCTTGTGGTTTTCAGCACTCGCATTCTGGCTGATTGCAAGCGGGCGCGCGGTTGAGTTAACCGACGCCAGCGACGCGGCGAGCGCGAGCACAACAAAGGCGGCGTTTCGATTGAATCGAGGCGTGCTGCGAACCTTGAGTTTCATGCTCCTCCGTACTGGTGATGAACTCGTCTCACAGTTTCAGATTTACTGGCAATCATTCGAAGTGTTTCTTCAGTCTTGTGCAGGTAGTCGCGAGATCTTCAGGCAACATGCGTGTCTCGCCGACGATCGAAACGAAGTTCGCATCGCCGCTCCACCGAGGGACCACGTGCAAGTGAAGATGATCCGCGACGCCGGCGCCCGCGCTGCGGCCGAGATTCATCCCGATGTTGAAGCCGTCGGGACGATATTCGGCCTCTAAAGCAACCTGAGCCTCCTTCGCAAGCTCGATCATTTCCGTTGTCGTTGCTTCGCTGACTTCGCTGAGCGAGGCGCGGTGTTCATAAGGAACGATCATCAGATGACCGCTGGTGTATGGAAACAGATTAAGAAGAATGAAATTCAACCGCGCGCGATGGACGACGTAGTTCTCGGCGTCTTTGTGTTCTTGTTCTATGCGGCAGAACACACAACCTTCTTCCCGATCAATGGAAGCGATGTACTTGTAGCGCCAGGGGCTCCAAAGATGATCCATATGATTTGTTATTGGCTATTTGATATTTGTCATTTGTTATTTACCAAACACCAATAATTGCCGCCGTTTGGAAAATAACAAATATCAAATAGAAAATAGAAAATCTCAAATAGTCCGACTACTTCCACAGGTATTCGAACTGAAGGGTCGAGCCGGGCGGCTGGAGCGTGTTGTGTGAAAGTAGCCCGCCGACGTCGGTCGATGTAAGCAGATCGAGAATCGAACCCCGGCGAGGCTTGGGGGGCGTGACAACTTGCGGTTCGCCTTTGATCCCCACAAGCTCAGCCGTAGCCTTCAACACCGCATCGTAGTTCCCGAGCCCGTCAATCAGCTTCTCGCGAAACGCCTCTTCTCCGGTGTAAACGCGTCCGTCTGAAAGCTGTTTGATTTGATCGCGTGTCAGATGGTCTTTACGGCCCTCAGCCACGGCGCTCACGAACTGCTCGAACATCTGGTTGATCAAGCGTTGAAGATACTCCCGCTCCTTCGGGGTGATCGCGCGCGTGGGCGAGCCCACGTCCTTGAGATCGCCGCTCTTGATAACCTCCGGTTGCATCTGAGCCCACTTCAGCAGATTGCCGTAGTTCACCCACTCGGCTATCACTCCGATCGAACCGGTGATCGTGCCGGGGTTGGCGTAGATCCGGTCGGCGGCGCACGCGATGTAGTAGCCGCCCGACGCGCCGGCCGAGCCCATCGATATCACGACCTTCTTGCCTTTCTCGTTGCGAAGCCACTTCACCTGATCGGCGATCTCCTGCGAAGCGGCGACCCCGCCGCCGGGAGTGTCCATGCGCAGCAGTATGGCTTTGACGCGCGAATCGTCTCCGTACATTTTGAGTTGTTCATTGATGTTCTTCGAATCGAAGATGACTCCTTCGAGGTACACGACGGCTATCCGATCGCCGCCCAGACCGATGAATCCGCCATCGCGCGAAAGAGCAAGCGCCGCAAGCAGGATGATCGCGACGAAGAAGACAAACCCGAAGCCAGCAATGATCAGGACCGCCGTCAGATTGAATTTCTTCATAGGTGTGTTCCCATAAACAACGACGCGACCCGGAGCGCGTCCGAGTTGTCACCCGGGACTCTGGGTCGCGTCACTACTGAAGCCTGATAGCCGCGAAGCCACATCTTCTCGATGATTGAAGTGCCCGCTTAGTCTTCTTCCTTCTTATCGGAGGTAGCGGTCAGCAAGTTGGCGATGTCGCCGAGCGTCGCCATGCCGGACCCGGTCTCGTGATACGTGCGCACGTCTTCGGGATCGTGCTCTTTGCCGACGGCGCGCGCCGACAGACCGATCTTCTTCTGCGACTGATCGAGCTTGAGAATCTTAAACGGCAATACCTGTCCGATCTTCACCGCGTCCTCCGGCTTCTCGATCCGTGAGTCGCTCAACTCAGAGACGTGACAAAGACCCTCGATGCCTTCTTCAATCTCGATGAACGCGCCGAAGTTTGCGAAGCGCACGGCTCGTCCTTTGATCACATCGCCCAGCTTGTGCGTATCAAAGAAACGATCCCACGCGTTTGGTTCGAGGTCTTTGATCGACAGGCTGAGTCTGCGGCCGTCGACGTCGATGTTGGTTATCACCGCATCAACTTGCTGGCCCTTCTTGAGCACGTCGGATGGATGCTTGATTCGTTTGGTCCAGGAAATATCCGAGACGTGAACCAGGCCGTCTATCCCGTCTTCGATCTCGACGAACGCGCCGAAGTCGGTAAGCGAGCGGACCTTTCCAGTCACGCGCGAGCCGATGTGATAGCGCACCGGCAGCGTTTCCCACGGATCGGCGGTCACCTGTTTGAGGCCCAGGCTTATTCGCCGGCTGTGAGGATCGGCTTCGAGCACGACCGCTTCGACGTCCTGTGCGATCGAGAGCAGCTTCGACGGATGCTTGAGCCGCTTAGACCAGGTCATCTCGGTTACGTGGACGAGCCCTTCAACGCCCGGCTCGATTTCAATGAACGCGCCGTAGTCAGTCAGGCTGACTACTTTGCCGCGAACGTGCGAGCCTTTGGGAAAGCGCTCGGCCACGCTCTGCCACGGATCGGGCAGGAGCTGTTTGTAGCCAAGCGAGATGCGCTCTTTTTCGCGGTCGAACTTGAGCACCTTGACTTGAATCTCGTCGCCGACCTTGATTATGTCGTTTGGCGACTGGATACGGCCCCAGCTCATGTCGATGATGTGCAGCAGCCCGTCGATCCCGCCCAGGTCAATGAACGCGCCGTAGTCAGTGATGTTCTTGACCGTGCCTTCGAGCACTACGCCTTCTTCGATGTTGGCAAGCGTCTCGGCCTTCTTCTTGCCCGAGACTTCTTCCAGCACAGCCTTGCGCGAGACCACGACGTTGCCGCGCTTGCGGTTGAGCTTGATGACGCGGACTTCGATCTCTTGCCTGAGAAAGCCCTCGAGGTTGCGCACGGGCCGAATGTCTATTTGCGAGCCGGGAAGAAACGCCGGGACACCATCGAGGTCAACGTTGAGTCCGCCTTTGATGCGCTCGACCACGCGGCCTTTGATGGTTTCGTGCGTTTGATGAGCGTGGCGCAGCCGCTCCCACGATTGAACCTGCATTGCGGCGGCGCGTGACAGAATGGCGTAGCCGTCCTGGTTTTCGAGGCTCTTGATCAGCACGGAGACTTCTTCGCCGCGCTTGACGGTGAGGTTGCCCTGATGATCCAGAAACTCTTCGCGCGCAACAATGCCTTCGGACTTGTAGCCGATGTCGACCAGCACGTTCTGATCCGAGATGCCCACTACGATGCCGCGCACGATCTCGCCTTCCTGGCGGGATGCGGCGCTTTCCTTCTCGTAGGAATCGAGCATTGCGCTGAAGTCCTGCGTTCCGCTCGGCTCGGTGTCGCCTCTCGCCTCCGGTGATGCGGCCGTTGGCGCTTCTGGCAATGCGGCCGTTGGCGCTTCTGATGATGCGGCCGTTGGCGCTTCTGATGATGGGGCTGTTGGCGCTTCCGCGGTGGGAGCCGGCTGAGTTGTATCAGCCGCAGCTTGCGGCTCAACCGCTGCGGTGTCTGGGCCGGTGCTCTCGAGCGTGACGGTCTCTTCTTTGGCGCTATCGGCCGCCGCGCTCGCACCGGACTGGTTTATGTTCTCTGTCGCCATTAAGGCTACTCCTCCCGAACTGTCGTATTAGAATTCATCGGAATGGCATGACCGGACCGATTGAACTGTTTTGCCCATAGTATGCTTGATCGTCCTAACGTTCAAGCCTCAGCCGGTATGAAGTAGGAGCATCAACGCCGTCGTGAGGAGAGTCTTTGCGCGGTCGCGCTGCGAAGCTTACCTTGAATACCGTCGCCTGACTCACCGTAACGCAAGGTGAGCCCGGTGATTTCGACTTAAGGATTAGCTGATGCTGCGGAACTCCCTTGACCAGAGAGAACGTGACAGGACTCTGAGTACACGCGCCTATGTGTTCCTCGCTTCATAAATGCTCTAAGGCAAGGCTGAACTCTACACTTTGAGATTAGGTGTGTCAAGCATCGCAAAAACCGCCTTCGAAGGCGGTTGAGAGGCGTCTCGCGATCGCGCGCGGGGCGCTGGGAGCGGCATTGATTCGTCAGGCCGGGCCGCTTGTACTGGTGTTCCCGGTCACGTCTGCCGCGTTCTGGGGCCCGGGCAGGGGCAACGAGAAAAAGTCCTGGCTCTACGAAAGAACATTTTTCGACTGCGGTCCTAATCTGTATAATCACGGACTCCCGTCGCTATCGAACTCGCGGTACCCGGCGTGCCGGGAGTTCGCCATCTGATGTCGCGGTTGCTTTTGGTCATGTGCAGACTGAATGAGAAGAGCGATCAAATCCTCAGTGCTTGTGATTGTGGTGATCTCGGTGATCGGGCTCGTGTTGTTGCGCGCTTCTGGAAAGCCGGAAGCGCCTCGGCAGCCGATCGAGTTCGATCACTGGCAGCACGTGACTAAAGAAGGGGAAGAGGCTCCACAGCTTGAATGCACGTTCTGTCACGAAAACGTAGACAAGTCTTCGCACGCGACTATCCCAAACATTACTACGTGCATGGGTTGCCACGAGTCGATCAAGACCGAAAGCCCTGAGGTTCAGAAGCTCGCGGCCTACGCTGAGCGAAAAGAGCAACCGCCGTGGAAGCGCGTGTACTGGCTTGAACCTCAGGCGAACGCTTACTACACGCACAAGCCGCACATTCGGGCTGGAATCGAGTGCACGACATGTCACGGACAGATTGGACAGATGCATCGAGTGCGCCGCGAAGTAGATCAGACGATGGGATGGTGCATGGATTGCCATCGTTCGCGAGGCGTGAGTGTGGATTGCTACGTCTGCCATCGCTAAAGTCGGTTGCTGGTTGCTGGTTTCTGGTTTCGGGTTCGCAACTCCCAACCAGAAACTAGAAACCAGAAACCAGAAACCAGAACTTATGAAACGTCGCGAGTTCATAATCCTGAGCGGCATCGGGGCGACCAGCGCTTCGCTGCTATCCGCTTGCGGGCATCCGGAAGAGAAGCTCATCCCGGCTTTCATCCCCGACGACGAGTTCGTGCCCGGCATCGACTACTGGAAGGCGAGCACTTGCGGAATGTGCCCGGCCGGCTGCGGGATCATCGTGAGAACCCGCGAGCATAAGGCTAACAAGATCGAAGGCAATCCGCTTCATCCGGTGAATCGCGGAGCTTTGTGCGCGCGAGGGCAAGCCGGGCTTGAAGTCCTGTACAACCCCGATCGCATCAAAGGCCCGATGAAACGCGTCGGCGAACGCGGCGAAGGCAAGTGGGAAGAGATCAGTTGGGATGATGCGATCAAGACGCTTGCGGAGAAGCTGCGTGCAAATGCCAACGGTATTGTCTTCGCTACCCTTAGCTCCCGTGGGGTCATCGGTATTGCCGTAGACTTTCTGAGCGCCGCGCTCAATGCAAAGTTTTGGGCCACCCATGAGTCGTCGAGCCGTGAATTGGCTCGCGGCTATGATCAGAGCTATGGGCGCGAAGCCACGCCGATTTTCGACATAGCTAACGCAACGTACTTATTATCATTCGGAGCAAGGTTCCTTGAGACCTGGCATTCGCCCGTCATGTACTCGCTAGCGTTTGGCGAGTTTCGCCGATCCCGCGGCAAAGCGCGCGGCAAGTTTGTGCAGGTGGAGCCGCGCATGTCGATGACGGGAGCGAACGCTGATCAGTGGCTCCCAGCGACTGTTGGAAGTGAAGGTCTGATCGCCCTAGCCATCGCGCAGGTGATTGTCCGTGAAGGGCTAGTCAAGGACGCTACCGCTCCAAAGGCGCTGTTTGAACCGCTCGATGCATACGGACCAGAACAGACCGCTACTCTAACTGGCATCGCGGCCGAAACCATCGTCCGCGTCGCTCGCGAGTTTGCGGAATCCGAACACCCGCTCGCGATTGGACCAGGTGCAGGCTCATCAAGAGAACTCGCTGATACTAACGAACTGGCAATCCACTTTCTAAACAAGTTAGCTGGAAACATCAACAAGCATGGAGGGGTGTTGCTACCCGAGAGTGGCCGATTCGATGCGTTAGGTGGCCTGCCGAACGTTGACATCCCCGGCGTAGGATGGTGGCCTTGGGGAATAAACGACCTGTCAATAATGTTAAACAATTCCAGCAAGCCAGTGGGTGTAACTGCGCTACTCGCCCATAGGGTCAATCCTCTGCACGTTGCGCCCAGGTCAAAAGAATGGATTGAAGGATTGCCGTTCATCGCTAGTTTCTCGTCATTCATGGATGAGACGACTCAGTTAGCTGATCTCATAATGCCGGATCACACGGATCTTGAAGGCTGGGACCTACATTCAACGTTGATGGCTGGATCGAAGGCCGCTGTCTCGCTTGTCCAGCCCGTTCTGGTGCCTCAACACAACACTATGCAAACCGCGGATGTGTTGCTCGCTGTTTGCCGCCACCTCGAGTTCAAAGAAGCAGACTCAGAAGCGTTCCAGTCGGCGGAGTCTATGGTGAAGTATGCCGCCCAACGGTTGAAGACACCTGACCGCGGTGGTGATGCCGAAGATGAGCCACTGAAGAGTTTTTTGGAAGCCGGGGTTTGGGTTGGGGATGCGCCGGGCAAAGGCTCCGTTTCGCAGGTTCAGCCACTTGGCTTTTCAACTCTCCTTGGGCAGATAGAAACAACTAATGATTCGTATCCGCTAACGTTGCTGTGCTATGAGCACGCGGCGCTTGGCTCAGGGGACACAGCGAATCTACCGGCGCTTCAAGAACTGCCCGACCCGCTAACATCGGTGGTGTGGGGAAGTTGGGTTGAGATAAACCCGAAGACCGCCGCGTCGCTCGGCGTGAGCGATGGCGACCTCGTCGAGGTCACGACCGAGCACGGCTCGGTGCGCGCGCCTGCTGTGCTATATCCCGCAATCAGGCCGGAGGTGATCGCGATGCCGTACGGTCAGGGACACACTGCGTACGGCAGATATGCAAACGGACGTGGCCCAAATGTCTTTGTATTGAATCCGTTTGGCCTGCCCGGCCAGTCGATTGGCGCGAAGGTTACCAAGGTCGGCGGCAAAGCGGTTCTGATCCGATTCGGAACAGAGCTTCAAGAGCGGATCGAGAAGAGACGGTAGAGTTCAGAGTTCAACCTTCAGGTCGCGTGTGCGACCGGCAAGCTAAAGCTTGAACTCTGAACTCTCAACTTGAATTCTTAACTTTAACGAGATGACCGAAGAAGCCAAATCAAAAAAGCCTCAGTGGGCGATGGTGATCGACCTCGATCGATGCACGGGATGCGAAGCATGCGTCGTGGCTTGCCGCGTCGAGAACAACATCCCCACCGTCGGACCCGAAGAAGCCGCCAAGGGGCGCTCGATCAATTGGATTCGCATCGAGCGCTACTTCGAAGGCGAATATCCCGACGTGAAGGTCAAGTTCATGCCGGTCCTCTGCCAGCATTGCGAGGAAGCGCCCTGCGAGCCGGTGTGCCCGGTCTATGCTACTTATCACACCGACGAAGGCCTGAACGCACAGGTCTACAACCGGTGCGTGGGCACTCGCTACTGCGCGAACAACTGCCCGTACACGGTGCGCTTCTTCAACTTCTTCGATCCGGTTTGGGATGCGCCGCTCGAAAAGGCTCTGAACCCTGAAGTGTCGGTGCGCACGCGAGGCGTGATGGAGAAATGCACATTCTGCATTCAGCGCATTCGCAAAGGCGAAGAGAAAGCCAAAGACGAAGGCCGCGATGTCCGCGACGGCGACGTAAAGCCAGCCTGCGTTCAGACTTGTCAGACGAAGGCAATGTACTTCGGCAACATCGCCGATCCCGAGAGTGATGTGGCCAAGCTGTCGAAGAGCAATCGAGCGACGCGCCTGCTCGAGGATTTGGGAACGAAGCCGAGAGTGATTTATTTGAACAAGGGTGATTGATTTTGTGTAGAGGGAGTTTAACCGCAGCGGACGCTGAGGTGCATGGAGTTCAGGCTTTATCCTGGTCCTCTACGTTGATAAAGCAAGGTACTACCAGGCTAAAGCCTGAACTCCATGCACCTCAACGTCCTTGCGGTTAGAAGCTGATGTCAGAACGACGACCCACAGACGCGAAGATCAACGCGGACCTTCTCGGGCCGGTGAATAAACCAGGGCGCGGCTGGTACGCGACTGTCACGGTTAGCGGGCTCGTTGTTCTTGCAGCAGCCGGAGCGCTTGGGTATCAGTTCTCGCGCGGGCTCGGCGTTTGGGGAATCAACCGTCCGGTCTTTTGGGCGCTCGATATCACCAACTTCGTTTTCTGGATCGGCATATCACACGCGGGCACGTTGATCTCAGCTATTCTGCGCGTCACCGGAGCCGAGTGGCGAAGGCCCGTCACGCGTTGCGCCGAAGCAATCACCGTTTTCGCGTTGATGATCGGCGCGTTGTTTCCGATCATTCATCTGGGCCGCCCCTGGTTTTTCTACTGGCTGGTGCCTTATCCGAACGAGCGAGGACTCTGGCCGAACTTCCGTTCGCCGCTCGCGTGGGATTTCTTCGCGATCAACACCTACTTGCTTGGTTCGATCATCTATTTGTACCTTCCGCTGATTCCGGACCTGGCTCTTTTGAGAGACAAATCGCGCGGTTTGTTACGGCG
>JBGQGO010000007.1:0-25838 GCA_041497455.1 Blastocatellia bacterium
AGATCTCGGATCTGTTGATTGGTCGCCGGGACATCAAACGAGAGGATTATCCGGTAATGCGTTCGTCCTCCTTTCCTCCTTTCGTAGTCTTCCAGTGATCCGAAATAGAGCCTGAGGTTCTCGGTCTTATCCTTCAGGGAGAGCTTTTCAGAGGCGTTCGATAGGCCCAACTCGGGGTTTCGTCCGTTGGTGTCGGTCAAAAAACCGGGCGCGTTCCGGGTCCAAACGGGATCAGCATCGCGTTGGCCGCCGCCCCCATGCTCCTTATCCACGTCCAAAGATCGATGATCCAAGTTGTCCCTTAGTGTTTCGGTGACGCTTGGCTCCGTCTTCTCGGTCTGGTCATGAGTCAGCAATGACATTTGTTCGTAGCGCTCATCCGCGTTACTTCTTGCCCGATCTCGTCCCTCGGGATCGAGTGCGGACATTCGAGTTATGTAGGACGCGTGCGCGGCGCCGCACCCGCTTCTGCCTACACTCACCTTTGCTATTGGGCTTGCAGTTGTCATTTCGATTCCTCAAAGCGCGCTCTGCTGTTGCTAGACCGACTACCCCGCTGCCACAGTACTTCGATCCTTTCGAGCGCGGCTTTGACTTCTCTTAGGGTCTCAGCGATGTCCCTTGAGCTGAATGCTCCCCGTTGAGCGTTGAATTGTCTGGCAATTTGATTGAGGTTATTGCCAACCCTGGCGAGCTGCAAGACGGCCCGCTCGCGCTGTATTCTGTCCTCGTTCGTTGGCGCTTGACCGGTGAGTCCTGCCTCGACCAGGAATCTCGAGAATGACAACCCGGCCTTCTTTGCGAGCACTGTTAGGCGCATATGTTCGTCGTTTGTCAGCCTCACCAGGGCGCCTTTTGGGTATTGTTTTTGCCGCTTGCGCATACTCTTAACTTAGCCAATCGTTCCCTGTCTTAGCGCGATAGCGCGAAGACGTATCCCGCCTTAGTCCCTTAATTGGCATGTCAGATTCAAGGTTGATTAATCACATTTCTCTCGCTCGTGTTACCATTGTTTTCACGCGGAATGAAGCTGCCGCAAGTCGTAGCGGTTGGAGGCATCTTTGAGCAAGATGGAGGCCACTTGTATTCGCGCTTCACTACGAAGGTACGATCGGCAGAACGGGAAGCGGCAGTACTCAACTGCTAGAAATGATCGAATGAATGGATCTATCGGGCTGCGATTTTGAGCCTTCCTGTCGCCGGTTTAGTCCGTCCGTCTATGCGTCAGCACTCGCTAAACAAGCATTACGAAAAGTGCCCTTCATCGTCGTCAGACACTGGCCTTCGGCAACTCAGACAGAAATGCAACGCTTTTCTGGATGCATTGCTAAGTAGCAGATTGAGATTTGCGGCAACCGGCTGGAGGAGCATGGCGGGCAAGGTCGGATGCTTAGGTTCGTCGGTGTGTCGCGTCCCACGCTCCGTAGTGTCTAGCACCTTGTAAATCCTTTGGGCGATCCCGCTGTTCCAATTGTCGGACAGCTTTTCACTTCGGCCAAGCCTGCAAAGCGATTTCAACAATGCGCAGCAGTCCCCCGATGTATTCGCGCTTTATCTCAAGACGAAAAACTTCCACTGGCTCATCAGCGGTCCCCACTTTCGCGATTACCACCTGCTCCTCGATGAACAGGCATCGCAAGTATTCGCAATGACTGATTTGATCGCCGAACGAACTCGGAAGATCGGTGGTACAACGCTCCATTCCATCGGCGATATCAGCAACCACCAACGGTTGAATGATAACAATGCTGAGATCATCAGTCCCAAAGTGATGTTTGCCGAGCTATGCGCAGACAGTCTGCAGCTGACCCGATCGCTGCGCTCCACGCATGAGGTCTCCGGCCGGCACTACGATGTCGCCACCGCTAGTTTGCGCGAGGATGGATTGACGAGACCGAGCTGGTTCTTATCAGAGGTCCTACGCGAGCTTTGATAAGGATTCTTAGAAACAAGGCAGGGACCTAATCTGGGGAGATTCGATAAGACGATTCACGACAATTAATTAATGCGGAGTCTCTCAGCCGTTTTCACCAATTCGGCGAGAGAATGAGCCTTCATCTTTAGCATCACCTTGCCTCGGTGTGCCTTCACCGTGATCTCGCTGATCCCGAGCTCGAAACCGACTTGTTTATTCAATAGGCCGGAGACCACCATCGCCATGACCTCACGTTCGCGAGGGGTGAGTGATGCGTAACGGCCGCGGAGCGCCTGCATCTCCGCTTCATTACCAAGGGCAGTTTGGCTGTGGTCGATGGCGTGCCGGATGGCGCCCAACAACGCCTCTTCCTCGAATGGCTTCGTCAGGAACTCGACAGCTCCGGCCTTCATTGCTCGGACGGTCATAGGCACATCGCCGTAACCCGTTATAAAGATGATCGGCATTTCGATCCGATCGGCGACGAGCTTCTGCAGATCGAGACCATTAAGGTCCGGAAGAGCAACGTCAAGTACGAGGCAGTTTGGCGTAAGGGCTCGTGGGTGGGCAAGGAATTCTTCTGCGGACGCGAATGTCTCCGGCTGCCAGCCCGCAAATCGAATCAGCATTTCCAGCGATTCGCGCACCGAGATGTCGTCGTCCACAACGAAAACAATTGGCTTGTCGTGCAACTTAGGTATGGGGCCCGCTGAAGTCATATAAACTCCATACGAGTTGAAAATAGATCAGCTCAGTCGAAGTGCGGCGTTAAGCGCCTCAAGCAGATCGGCCTCGCTAAATGGCTTAAACAGACACTCCACGGCACCCTGTTCGATCAAGCGCGGTCGCACCTTCTCATCACGATGGGCTGTGATGAAGACGATGGGGATCTCTTGCCTGCGACGCGCTAATTCTCGTTGAAGATCAGGCCCGCTAAGCCCGGGCATGGCGACGTCAAGGAGTATACACTTGGTCTCGCTAAGGTGCTTCGACATTAGGAACTCTTCTGCTGATGAAAACGCCTGAGCTGCAAAGCCGAACTCCTTCAGCAAGTCGGGCAGCGACTCGCGCACAGACTCGTCATCATCGACTACGGATATGAGTGGACGTGTCTCCATCAGCTTGGCCTCGCAGCGGGTTTCTGATCTGTCAACGCAACTACAGCGGATACTGCGACTCCCTCTGCTACACTTGGAATCGAAAATGAGAACGTCGCTCCTGGTCCATCATTCGAAGTGGCCCACAGACGGCCTTGATGATTTTCGATGATCGAGCGGCTAACAGATAGTCCTATTCCCATCCCGTTACTCTTGGTTGTGTAGAAAGAATCGAAGAGCTTGTTGATACTTTCAGGTGCAAATCCGACACCTGCGTCTTGCACACTCAGGCGCACGCCGCGATCTGCATCGTGTTCTGTTCTGATCAGCAACTGTCTCGGACGATCGTCAACGCTGCTCATCGCGTCTGAAGCATTGCGCAGTAAGTTGAGTATGACTTGCTGAAGCTGTACACGGTCGCCTGCGACAATCGGAAGCTCGTCTGCAAGCTCAGGCTTCACAATAACCCTGTTGCGTTGAAGTTCACTCAATGATAGTGCAATCACCTCTCTTGTTGCTTCATTCAGATCTACTAATTCCGTAGCCGAATCTTTCCGGCTAAACAGTGCCCGCAATCGGGAGATGACATCGGACGCTCGGTGTCCATCGCGAATAGTGCGTCGCGCAGTTTCCCGCGCCCCGTCGACGTTTGGCGGATCAGCATCCAACATTCGCAGGCAGGTGCTGGCATTAGTGATGATGCCTGACAGCGGTTGATTAACTTCGTGCGCAATCGAGGCCGTCAATGCTCCCAGGCTCATCACTCGCGTGACGTGTGCCAGCTGCGCACGGGCCTTTCCGAGCGCTTCTTCCGACGATCGCCACTGCGTCACATCCTGGACCGCGCCGATGTACTCCAATTCACCATCCTCGTTTCGCGTTCCGTGAGCAATCAGATGCAGATACTCAATCGAATGATCTGGCATTAGCAGCCGATGTTCGTATTGAAAGTCGCTGGAAGAACTACTTGCTCGTTCGATCATGTCATGAAACAACGTGAGGTCTTCCGGATGGACTCGTGTTCCGATCAGTTCGAGCGTAACCGTCACATGAGGATCAAACTCGAAGATGCGATAGAGCTGCTCAGACCAGGTGATTTCGTTCGTAGCCACACGCCACGCAAAGCTGCCGATGCGACTCAGATGTTGTGCTTGCGCAAGGAACGCTTCACTCCGCTTCAGCGCCGCTTCACTCGATGCACGCTCGATCGCGATGCTGGCAATGTGTGTCACCTGCGCGATGAGATCTTGCTGAACTTGCGTCGGACTAGCTGGTTCGCTGTGAAAAATGACAAACGTTCCCAACACCTGCCCGTCTCGAGCGTAAATCGGCGTACTCCAATGCGATCGTATTCCGTGTGCGAGTGCGAGTGGTCGAATCGCCGATTCCTGCCAAAGAGGATCTGTCTTCAGGTCTGTGGCAATCACCTGCTTCTTTGACAGTGCCGCATGCCCACAGGGTCCGACGTGGGGAGACACAGTCAGTCCGTCAACCGGATCGTTGAAGGTCGCGGGAAGGCTCGGAACGGCTCCGATCCGGAACTTCGGACCACTCCAGTCAATCAAGTAAACGCCGCAATGACAATCGGCGGAAGTGTCTTCTACAAATTTGCACAAAGCAGTGAGAACGTCGGTGAGTGCGCAGCTCGAGGCCACCATCTCCAGCAGTCGCTTCTCGCCGGCGAGCTGAGCCTCGGCCCGCTTGCGATCGTCGATATCAGTCAGCAGGACGCACCAGCGTAGGATCCGGCCGTCAGTATTTTTCAGGGGGAAGCCACGCACGTTGAACCAACGATAGACGCCATCAGCACGGCGATGCCGAGACTCGACCTCGAATGTCTCACCTCTATCCAATGCGTTTTGCCTAACCTTGATTACGTGAGGCAGGTCGTCGGGATGAACTGGGTCTGAGTTGGCCCAACCTGTTAGTTCTTCAAAGGACTTGCCGAAGTAATCCAGGACTGATTGGTTTAGTGCTTCGACTTCGCCGGTGGGCGTTATGACAGCGGCCGGCGCTGGGATGCTCTCGACGATCAATTGAAAGTTGAGTTCGCGGACGCGCAGGGCTTCCTCGGCGTGCTTGAGTCGCACGGTCAGATCGTCCTCGCTTGCAGTGTCAGGTCGAGGTTCCACGAGATGAGGATGCGCCTAAGCGGCTCAAAATGTCTATCATACTTTGGTATCGGTCGTCGGCTGATTCTAATTACCAGCCGCCTTCACACCGGCAAGAGTCTGAGGCTCACTTTATTGCTGAGAGAAGAGCATGTCGCGAGGATTGAGGTCTTCTTCAGCAATTGACAGCTACGTCGATTTCAAAATGTCCGGAAACGATTCCAGCAGAAGGTATCGAGCGATGAACTTTGTTATGGGTAGCCATTTCTCGACCTCTTCAATATCTGGTCCGACGTCGATTGAAATTATCGGTTCGCCCGAGTCTACAACGGCATGGGCTATTTTGTTTCGGAGTTTATGTAGATGTTCGCCTTTGTCAATTAAGTGCCTGATCCTTTTGCTAACAACCTCTGAAATGAACACCACTGACAAAGCAAGTGAATCCCAGTCTTGAGGTGAGCCATAAAGCCGATTCAGCCACTCGATTTGCTCCTGCCGGTCTGATGGTATTCGCTCGTCCGATTTGGCCAGCGGCTTTCCCCTTTAGCGAGCGCTTCGTCTACAGCTTTTTTTCGCAGCTGCTCCCGTCGGTTCCTAAGTCCCTCAATAATTCGATAGAAGCAAAGGTAGCTGTAGTTGTCACTGTTGCTGTTAAGCGCCTCTCTGTAGAGACTCATGTATTTTTGCTGTTCCGCAGTAACGCTCTCGAGGGCCGGAATCCATCCCAACACATCCCTGAAAGGGGTCTTCAGGCTGATTCGGCGTGTGTTAGTCCTCAGCTCTATCACTTCCATCTGATAAACACTGACGGGTACATCTAACGCTGCAGACATGATACTCAAGGTTGGGGCGACAGCGTGCAAGGCTCTAAGAGCCGCATCGCCAAAATGCTGCGCTTCAAAAGGCTCGGTTTCGACCGTTCCGAGCATCCCTTTTTTGTTTGGTTGGCCGTGAAATACGAAGTGACCATTATCGGTTGTAGCTTCAAACATTAGCTTATCGACATCATAGCTCCTGCCGTCGACATATTTCACTGCCGGGGTCGCAATGGCTAAGTGAGAGTCTCCTTCAAGCTGTTCAGATGATGAGATCATTAGTTCCGCACGTAGTGGATAGCCAGAACGGTGCAACGTAAACAAGACCTTATACTGACCCGGGAGATTACTCACGTTTTTTAGCGACTCGCGGTCACTGTACCCCGCCTGTATTACGAGATCCAGATTCATTCCAGGCACCCCCGGAAGCTTGAACTCTGCGGCCTTTGCCTTTGTGCCGACAGTTCCCAGATGTTCGAAGTTGAGGTTTCCAGGAGGCAGTAGTCCGTGGCACTTCTTAAACTTCTTCCCGCTATTGCACGGACACGGTTCGTTTCGGCCTATTGACCCCATTGTCAAGACATTAACAAATGCTCATTCAATTGGCCACGGACGCTTGTGATCGCATGCCTGACACCATTGTTTGAAGCGGCACGCGCTTGCACTGATACCAAAGTATCGCCCGATACCTTGGTCCAATAGACTCCTCTCTCTTCTCGTGGTGTACTACGCACGTGTTCAGCTAATCCGCTTTTGAACAACGGCTGAAAATACACGGGAGACAAAACATGAAAAACGAAACTCAGACGGCAACAAGCACGAAGCAAATACATCTTACGCGGCGCTCTCCCAACTATTGGCGAGTAACGATTGACCATCCGCCGCTCAATATTTTCGGTCCGGATACGATTCCGCAACTCGATGAGGTCATCACGGCGATCGAAACGGACGAAGACGTCAAAGTAGTCGTCTTTGACAGCGCGGTCGAAGGGTTCTTTCTGACTCATTACGACTTCGTGGCGCCAGTCGAGAATACAACTCGTTTACAACCGGGGCCGACAGGGCTGCAACCTCTGCCCGACATGCTGGTGCGGCTTAGTCGTGCTCCGGTGGTATCGATCGCGTCAATTCGTGGACGCGCGACGGGCGTCGGAAGCGAGTTGGCCCTGGCCTGCGACATGCGTTTCGCCAGCCGTGAAAAAGCGATCTTGTCGCACTTTGAAGTCGGAGCTGGAGTGGTACCAGGCGGTGGCCCAATGGCACGGCTACCCCGTTTGATGGGAAGAGGTCGCGCACTCGAAGTACTTCTGGGGGCCGACGATATCCCTGGCGATCTGGCCGAACGATACGGCTACGTCAATCGCTCATTCCCGGATGCTGACCTTAATGCGTTTGTCGAGTCCCTCGCAACCCGCATCGCATCGTTCGACAAACGTGCGATCAGCGAGACCAAGCGCTTCGCCGACGTGGCCAGTTTGCCTCCTGACTTTGAAATCGCACCGGAGTGGGATGTGTGTCTTGCCTCGATCATGCGGCCGGCCGCGCAAGAGAGGATCAAGAAGTTGATGGACCAAGGATTTCACAAGACCGGTGATGTGGAGAACCGGTTGGGCTATCACGTCGGTCAACTCGGGCGTTAAGCGTCGGAAGAAGGGAGAACATAAATGTCACACCATGCCTCCGGTCCCAACTTCGGATTTCCTCGCGGCGATGCCCGGCTCGACATGACCGATCTCTATGCGTTCCCCAAGCCAGGCGACCCGGGTAAGTCAATACTGACCTTAAATGTGCACCCCTCTTTCAGGTTGGACTCGCCGGAGCCGACGACGAAGGAGCCCTTCGCGCCAGGAGCGCTGTACGAAATCAAGATCGACACCAACGGCGATGCCATTGCGGATATTAGTTACAGCGTTCAGTTCGCATCTTCCGAACAGGGGAAGCAGACTGCTACAGTCCGCCGCCTTCAGGGCGCACGAGCCGCTGGCTTCGGCGACGACGGCGAAGTTCTGGTCCAGGGAGCACGGGTCTCAGTAGGGCGAGAAGCCTTGGTGACGGAAGTCAGCGACTTCCGTTTTTTCTTCGGCTGCCGCAGCGATCCTTTCTTTTTCGACGCGATGGGCAATTTCAATCAAATGCAGTTCACGGGCGACGACTTCTTCAAAAACAAAAATGTTTACAGCATCGGGATTGAATTGCCCAATTCGGCTCTGGGGAACAATGAGGTGGAAATCTGGGCTCGCACAGTGGATAAGACTGGGGAAGGCTGGGTCCAGGCAGATCGAGGTGCAAGACCATTGCAGGCGGTTTTCCTCGTCGGAGAGGAAAGGGAGGCTTACCTCGGCGGGGAGCCAGCGAATGATGATCGCTTCATCGGCGTGTTCGCGCACGAGTTGGAACACACAGGCGGCTATACCCGGGAGGACGCAAAGGCCGTTGCAAGAAAGTTGTTGCCAGATATTCTTTCCTATCATCCGAGCGAGCCGGCACACTTTCCGCACAATGGCCGGACGTTGACCGATGACGTTGTCGATCTTTTCTTTTCTATATACGCGAACCAAAACGTGACAGATAAAGTTGGACCGCACGGTGATCTGCTGGACGCGTTCCCGTACCTCGGGCCGCCGCACGAATAACGGCCGCCGCGCGCGCTGCAAATTTGAATTTTGGCTTGAACAACTGCCGAGAAAATTCCCAGGAGGATCTTGAAAGGGACGAACATGCAAACCACACTGAATGCATCCGGTGTCTTACCTTTTCTCTGCGGGGCCCTGGTAATGCTCGGCTTCAGCACGCTCCGCGGGTCCAACGCACAACCGCCGCACCACGTTTACGAATTGCGACTGTATCACGTCAACGCGGGGAAAATGGATGCTCTGATAGCGCGCTTCGGTAATCACACGGACGCGATCTTCAGACGGCACAACATGAAGAGTATTGGCTATTGGTCACCCGAAGATGTGCCGAGTTCGCAAAACCCGTTCGTCTACATTCTCGAGCATCCCAATCACGAGGAGGCGCTGAAGAATTGGGCTGCTTTCCAAGCCGATCCGGAATGGCAGAAGGTAAAGGCCGAATCAGAAGTAAACGGTCCGCTGGTAGACCATATCGACCGGTACTTTATGGATCCGACCACGTTTTCAGCGCTCAAGTAATGACCAAAGCTATTGATGAATTGTCTTACGGAAATGCAAGCGCGCACCGAGCGCGGGTTACATTCGGAAGGAGTAGGAGAAATCATGAGTACGAAAATGAAGGCAGCACAGATCAGTAAGGCTGGTGGAGACTGGGAATTAATCGAACGCGATATTCCCGAGCCAGGAGTTGGGCAAGTGCGGTTGAAAGTCGAAGCGTGCGGCATTTGCCATAGCGATGCTCTGGTCAAGGAAGGTATGTGGCCCGGGCTTCAGTATCCCCGTGTGCCGGGTCATGAAATCGCAGGACGCATCGAGGCACTCGGTGACAGTGTTACCGCCTGGCGAAAAGGTCAACGCGTCGGCGTCGGCTGGCATGGGGGACACTGTTTCGTATGCGACCTGTGCCGGCGCGGTGATTTCGCCATGTGCGTCAATCGAAAGGTCACTGGGTTTGACTTCGACGGTGGGTACGCCGAGTACATGATTGCGCCGGCGGCGGCGCTGGCTGCGATTCCAGATGAACTGCCCGCTGAGGAAGCGGGTCCTTTCATGTGCGCGGGCGTTACAGTTTTCAATGCGCTCCGGAATTCGGGCGCGCGGGCCGGCGAGGTGGTCGCCGTGCAGGGCATCGGCGGACTTGGACACCTCGGCATTCAGTACGCGAGGCGGATGGGATTCGAAACAGTCGCGATCAACCGAGGGAACGACAAAGAGCCGCTGGCGCGAAAACTCGGCGCGCATCATTACATCGACGCGAGCGCTACAGACGTCGTAGCGGAATTGCAAAAACGTGGTGGCGCGCGCGTGATCGTTGCGACTGCGCCGAATGCGCAAGCCATTTCATCATTGGTTGACGGATTGTCACCCGATGGCAAACTGGTAGTGCCGGCTGCCCCGGCAGAGCCACTGATGGTCAGTGTGTTCTCTTTAATCATGCGGCGAAGTTCGGTCGCCGGTGTGTATTCGGGCACAGCGAGGGATTCGCAAGACACCATGGAATTTAGTGCGCTGAGCGGCGTGCACCCAATGATCGAGAAGTATCCGCTTGATCGAGTGGCAGAGGCCTACGAACAAATGCACAGCGGAAAGGTGCGATTCCGCGTTGTCCTCACTTTCGGTGGTTGACCAAACAAGAGGTTTAGTTCTTCGCAGATCCTGGAGAACGGGCGATGGAAGGCAACACTCTATGCGGCGTGGCTCTTTCAATTTCAGCCTTGTGTGACTAAAACTTAGGAAGGAGATTCTGTATGTCTACCATTACTACCAAAGACGGGACGGAGATCTATTACAAGGACTGGGGGAATGGTCAACCGGTTGTCTTTAGTCACGGTTGGCCGCTCTCAGCTGATGCTTTCGAAGATCAGATGCTCTTCCTGGCTTCGAACGGATATCGTTGCATCGCCCACGATCGACGCGGACATGGACGCTCTAGTCAGCCATGGAGCGGCAACGATATGGACACCTACGCGGACGATCTCGCCGAGCTTACTGAAGCTCTCGATCTGAAGAATGCGATTCATGTAGGCCATTCAACCGGCGGTGGCGAGGTTGTGCGTTACATCGGACGTCACGGCGCCAGCCGCGTTAGCAAAGCAGTTTTGATCGGCGCCATTCCACCGGTGATGCTGAAGAACGAAACCAATCCCGGCGGCTTACCGATTGAGGTATTCGATGAGATCCGCGCCAATGTACTCGCCGATCGTTCGACGTTCTGGAAGGGCCTTTCCATTCCCTTCTATGGATTCAATCGCCCGGGCGCGAAGGTTTCGGAAGGTCTGCGCGATTCATTCTGGGCGCAGGGCATGATGTGCGGGCTGGCGGGAGCGTACTTCTGCATTAAAGCCTTCTCCGAGACAGATCTCACTGAAGATCTCAAAAAGATCGACGTACCGACCTTGATCCTGCATGGCGATGACGATCAGATCGTGCCCATCGACGATTCGGCCAGACTGTCAGCGAAAATTGTTAGTAAAGCGACGCTCAAGGTCTATCCGGGCGCGCCGCACGGTATGTGCTCGACGCACAAGGGTCAGGTAAATGCAGACCTACTTGCTTTCATAAAAGATCAGCAAGCGACGGTCGCGTGATCGCGCAATCTCCGTCGCCAGTCGCTCAAGCCATCGGTCCTCTACGAAAGTCGAGTGACAAACGGAAGTGCCGGTCAAGGATCCGCGCGGCTATCTGGCCGTCGCGGCAATGGTATCGGCAATCGGCAATACCTTGGGTATCAATACACGGGACGAGCGTTAAGCAAAGGTGGCTTTCAAGATCGCTTGATGATGAACACGGTTTTGTCGTCGATCAGGGCATCATCGCCGTTCTGTCGCAGAAGGTCGTCCTGTTTTACCGCGTGCTCCAACAGGGCATTGCAGATGTCCCGTGCCGATTGACTGTAGTGTTCCCGCAGGACCCCTTCGAGTTCCTCGCGCTTTTGTTCATCGCTGCCGTCGTAAACTCCATCGGTATAGAGGACAACAATATCTCCCGGACTCATCAACGTGATTTCAGCGACGTCGGTAGAGGTAAACTCTCTTTGCCGGAAGCTCATGGAGTAGTACTTCTTACGATCCGGGTGGTCTGAGGGGATTTGCAGGCCGAGCGGAAGGAATTGCACCATGCTGCCTTCATCTAACTTCATGAACTTGCTATATTCCGCTGAGTAGACCAGCGGCGGAGGATGCCCAAAATTAACGAATCGAAAATGGCCGCCTGGACGCACTTCGCCATATAGCATGGTCGCGATTTCGCGCGCATTTTCTTTCTCGGTGATCCCCAGCGCGTTGCGGGCGGTGACCGATTGCGCCAGGCGAAGATTGAGATTTTCGAAGAGCTCGGGCGTAGTTTTCCCGTATCGGTCGAGTTCGCAGAGCGTCAAAGCATGAAATGTGTCATGGACCGTCGAGGCGATCTTCGCTGAGATTATTCCGTGTCCTTCCGCGTCTACTAGCAGCACACCGGCCGTTGTATAAAGCTCGTGCAAGTCCTCCGCGACTCGTGCCTGCTCCGAACTCCGGGCGTCTCTATACTCTGTTTCCATCTCAAGCCTGTAGCCCTGGGTAGACTTCAACCATTGCACGTGATCGTCGACCGAATTACGCAGCGGTGCACCTTGGGGCAGTGGTTCGAGGAACTCGTTTGACAGCCGCAAAGCGCGCTGAATGCGCGCATCGATATCGTAACGCTGTTGAAAGTTGATGTACTCAAACAGGTCGCCGCCGACAGTTTCGGCAGGAATGGAATTCCCGTACATTTCGATGCCTAGTATGTGCGGAATCGCACCCTCCACCGGCATGAGCCGATCACGCAAATATTCATCGATACTCAGAACTTGGTGGGCTTCGGTCATCTTTACGTTTAATAATGATAACCTGTGATCGAGCGTGTACGCGAACATTCTCGAATCCGGCCAGTCGTTGTGTCCGAAGCCCGGGTAATCGGGCGCGATGGGGTGATGCTGATCAGAAAGCCGGGCAAACGTGAGGCTCTCTTTCTGCTGGGGAACAGCGCCCAGGAACTACAAGAGGCAGTGGAAAGTAGAGACTTGAGTCAGGTCGGAAGTTGGGTCGGAAAACTGCGCCTACGCTTGCCAATTCACTGCAACCAACTGCAACGAAAAACTAGAAAACAAAAGGACGAGCAACCAAAAAGTTGCACTCATAACCCAAAGGTCGCGGGTTCAAATCCCGCCCCCGCAACCACTTGCTTAAATCGCACCACAGAAGGCCGCCTAAGGGCGGCGTTTCTGTTTTGAGTTGTGGTGAAGTTCCTCATTGAACCTTTTCGCTCGCTACGACACACCCAGCGGGCTTACTTGAAGAACGCCGGCCGATTCCTAGCCCAGCAGTACGATCCCACTCCAATTATCAATGAGCTTGCCACTATGTAGACCAGTGGCGAAGTCTGCCGAACACCGCCGACTGGCAAGTCACGCCTGAAACTGCCCGCCTGATTCAGCATTGGCGGCATCTCAAGTTCAATGACATCCGGCCTTTTTTCTGTCAAATCGAGGCGGTTGAAACGGCGATCTGGTTGACTACCGGACCTCACACCAGATTCGAATGCAAGCAGACCGTTTGTTGGGGCCTGAACTGGCGGACGTGGACGGCAATACAGAGGAGCGCGGCGGTACGATTTCGGTATTCAACGGGCCGACCCCGACGATTCGGATTTTGGATAGCCAGGCAGAGGAAGCGAAAGCAGTCGGCGACTGGCTCTCTGACCGCAGCAAGGAAGACGTGATGCCTCATGAAATCGGAGTCTTTGTCCGTTCAGTCGCGGAATTGGATCGGGCTCGCGCGGCCGTCGAGAGAGCCGGGCTCCTGTTCAAGGTACTCGACGAGAACGTTGAAACGATCAGCGGTCATGTTTCGATCAGCACAATGCACCTTGCCAAGGGTCTGGAGTTTCGCGCGGTTGTCGTGATGGCTTGCGATGACGAGATCATTCCGTTGCAGGAACGCACCGAGACGGTCTCCGACGACACGGATCTCGAAGAAGTCTACAACACCGAGCGCCACCTGCTTTATGTTGCTTGCACCCGAGCACGAGATCATCTCCTCGTGACGAGCGTCGCTCCGGCATCGGAGTTCCTTGACGATCTGCGGATGTGAGGCTTTCGGGGTGCAGCCTCGGTGATGCTGGCTCATTCGCTAGGTGGCCTCCGAAGTGAACCAAGTTCTTCCTCGATGAGCTTGCTCTACTCCCTGTGAATTCGAAAGTCCGCGACCAACGGCAGATGATCCGAAGCCACCAGCGCGGCGCGGCTCTTATGCAGCGTGATTCGTTCAAGATCGAGCGAATCATCGAAGTAGATGTGATCCAAATGCAGGAAGGGCAACACTCCCGGGTAAGTTCTCGAACGCTGGAGGTGGGCTCGGATATCCGCACTCGTGAGATGAGAGGCCAGCAACCGAGTCGTCAGCCCGCGAGTCCATTCATTGAAGTCTCCTAACATGATTCGCGCGCCGATCAGCTCTTCGTTGTTCAGTATCGCCGCGTTCACAAGCTTGCGCCCCTGATGGCGGCGCTCGATGAAAGCGGTGCCCAGGTGAACGTTGAAGACGTGAAGCAAGCCGCTCCCATTCGCGCTTATGTCTGCGCGCATGCAACCTCGCTCCTCGCGGCCGCGCACGGTGATGTCGTAGTTTTTTGTTTCAAGCAGCGGCAGACGGCTCAACACCACGTTGCCGTACACTGCGCCTTTGTGGATGCGAGTACCGCCGAGGGCGCAAACCATCTCCAATTCCTCCGAGATGAACCGCGCCTGATCTTTCTCACGCGACGCCCCTTGAAGGCTCAACACTTCCTGAAGCGCGATTATGTCGGCATCAATCTCGCGCAAGACTTCTACGATGCGCGCCGGACGCACCCGCCGGTCGAGCCCGCGGCACTTGTGAATGTTGTACGTGACTACCCGTATCTGCATAAAAGAACGTCCCGCCGACAATTCGGGACTACAGCGATTCAACAGAAGAAACCGGTGTAATCCCACGTACAACGTGACTCACTGTTGCCTTTCAATCACCCAGCCTAACCATTCGTGCGCGCGCTCGAACAGCGAACGTCGCTTCCATTCGTCATAAGAGACAACTTTGCTTTCGGCCAGATCGAGAGCGAAGTCTTGCTGCAAGCGCGCGGCCAACTCTTGATCGAACGCAGCCACGTTCACTTCGTCGTTCAAGCCGAATGAGCGGTTGTCGAAGTTCGTCGAACCGACCACGCTCCACACGCCATCCACGATCATGACTTTGGCGTGCATCATCGATGGCTTATATTCGAGAATCTGCGCGCCCGCCCTGAGTAGCTGACCGTAGAGCCGCTGGCCCGAGATCCTGGTCAACAGATGATCGGTGTGCTTGCCCGGCGTGATGATCGTTATCTTGACCCCACGCTCTCGAATCGCGCGAACCATTTCGTCGCGCGCGCTCCGGTCGGGCAAAAAGTACGGCGTGTTTATGAAGATGGTCTTGCGCGCCGACCCCAACAGCGTCTGAAAGAGAACGCGCGCGCGAGTCGACTGGCCAATCGAAGGCGAGCTGTCGATGACCATCACCCTGGTGGCGCTCGCTGCCGTGCAAGCCGGGAAGTACTCGGTCGCCGCCAGAATCTCGCCTGACGCTTCCAGCCAGTTTTCGACAAATGTAGACTGCAGATCGGTTACCGCGCCGCCTTCGACGCGAAACATGGTGTCGCGCCAGCGGCTCGATTTTCCTCTTCCATAGAGCCAGTGATCGGCGACGCCGGCGCCTCCGACGAAGCCCACTCGCCCATCGACGATGATCAGCGTGCGGTGAGTTCGATTGTTGATTCGCGGCAGCGTGTACCAGCGAATCGGGTGATACCGCTCGACGCGGGCGCCGGCGTCGCGCAGCCGTTTGAGATAGCTGTCCCAGGTCGCGAAGCTGCCGATCGCGTCAATGACCAGGTTCACTTTCACGCCGGCCTCCGCGCGCTCGATCAAAGCTTCGATGAACCGCCCGGCGACTCTTCCCTTCTGAAAAATGTAAGCCTCGATGTTGATGTTGTGTTTCGCGTTGCGTATGGCTTCCAACTCGGCTTCATAAAAGACCTCGCCGTTGGTCAGCACATCGACGCGATTACTTGCGTGGATCGTGGCGTTGGTGAGGGCCGCAAGCATTCTCAGGAAGTCTTCAGATTCCAGGGGCGCGGAAGGCGTGCTGGCGATCTTGAAGCGAAGTCCCGGCTCAAAAAGAGCGAGAAACAGCATCAATAGGAGAAATGCGATCGCGATTCCGGCGAGGACCTCAAAGGCTGACAAAGACATCGAGAAACTCCTTTTTCATTATACCGCTTGGGTCGTCAGGGTGTCGCCTGTCATTGACCGGAGCTTTTGAGATAGCGCGCCGTTGACATAAACTATTACCAACACAGACGCGAGGGTCGCCGTAAGCACCAAAGCTAAGCACCAATCCTCTTTCAAGTTCGTTGTAGGGCGAGCGGCCCGCCCCTTCCCGGCTTTGCGCGCTTTCGCGCAAGTTGATGCGAGAATTTCCGCAGGCGACTCGAGGAAGCCACTCACCGTGCTCTACAACTTGCTTCCAATTGTCGGAACAAGCGTTGCAGCAGCGGTAGCTGTTGAGCTCGTCGTGAACGGTAGAGCTGAACTGGCCTGGCTATCCGCTCACGCTGTTCGAGCTCAAGAGAAACAAAAGCATGTTTTACAAGCCCGTTGCCACTGCCGAGTTCTCGAACAGGGTCAAGGCCGCCGTGGTGGCTGAAAAATCAGAGTCTCAGAGGATTGGCAAACCAGAAGTGGTAGCGGCCGGGATGTTAGCCCTTGCAGGATACACAGTCCTGCTCCTCAGGCTCCCCTATCGATCGCCGGTAACCAACATTCTGCTTTCAACGCTCGCCTTATCGTCGTTCTATTTCTATTTCAGATTGAGGTTGAACATCCGGATGCCCGTGGGAATGCTCCTTTGTTTAGTGCTCTCCATCGCGCTAGACGTCGTCGGCAATCGATATGGCTTGTTCAGCCGAAGGATTGCTTCGATCCCGTATGACATCATCACCCATTTTACTGCGAGCGGGCTATCGTTCATCCCTGTTATGTGGCTTCTGATCGCGCTGATCCGGCGCTTCGCCTACCGGCTGCCCCTGGGATTTGTAGCATTCTTTTCAGTGACAACCACTTTTAGTCTCGCCGCTTACTATGAGATCACGGAATTGATCGACGAGCGCTTGCTCGGCGGCCACCGCATATGGACGCCGCGCGATACCGTTCAGGACCTCGCGGCAGATCTCGTAGGCATAGTCATCGCGGCGGTTTGCTACAGTCTTGCTATCAGAACGCGGTGGCGACTGGGTGACTCGAAGCTCGATCACTCCAACTAATTCGTCTACTGCTCGCCTTTTTGGCATGCACGGACATGACCTTTGGTCTTAGATTTCTTCACCGGATGCAATTGGAAGTGGACGACCATAAAAGTGTCTTGCGCGAATCCCACCCCACGGCAGTGGGTGGATAGTTCAAGCCCAGCCTACACAGGGAGCAAACCCGGGATTCCCGTTTTCCTCTCCTTCTCTCCCCTCGCGGCGCGAGGAGAGAGAGATAACAAAAGCAAAGGGGCGGGCCGCCGGTCTTGTAGGCCGCACCTGAACAATCCACCCACTGCCGTGGGATTGGCGCCGCTTGCATCAGCCTCTTTGTTTAGGAGTCGTCCGAACTCAAGTCCTACTTATTGATCACACCCGTCTTGACCCATCCCCAGAGAACCAATGGCGCTAGCCGCCTCCTACCGGTTACAATGAATCAATTAGTAGTCTTCAGGCTCGTGCCGGAAGGTGAACAAGAAATTCTTATTGAAGTGAGTATTTGCAATGCCATCTGCGTTTTCTCATGCCGTCGCATCAATAGCTTTAGGGCGGGCGTACACGACACGTCCACTCCCTCTCCGGTTCTGGGTATTATCCTCCGTTTGTGCTGTGGCTCCAGATATCGATGTTTTGGCCAACCGGTTCGGCTTCGACCACACGACGATGTTCGGCCATCGCGGGCTCACTCACTCGTTTTTCTTCGCGATGGTGTTGAGCGGACTCGTGGTGCTGCTGTTTTTCAGGAAACCGGTTGACGGGATGATGAGCCGCCTGGCGTTGTTCGCATTCTTCTTCGCGGCGACTGCTTCCCATTCAGTTCTAGACGCCATGGTAGATGGCACGTTGGGTGTGGCTTTTTTTGCGCCGTTTAGTTCAACACGATTTTTTCTGCCGTGGCGGCCAATTGTATCGTCGCCGATCGGGCTGGCTTTCTTCAGCTCGGCGGGCGCGACAACGATTGTGAATGAACTTGTCTGGGTGTGGATTCCTTCAGTGCTAGTCATCCTCGCGCCTTGGCTGCGCAACCGTTTTCTAACTAAGCTTGTATCTGTGCGCGAAACCCAAGGTGGCTACGATCCGCAAAAAGGAGCTGCAGCTCTTCCGCGCGATCACGAATGCAAGCACAGAAAAACGGCCCCAAGTGACCCCGGCCTCCGTCTCTCGGCCCTTGTTGCTGATGATTGAAACTCTTGCGAGCCTCAACTTCGCTCTAAGGTTTCATGCTTTTGTTAATTGCCCCTTGCGGAGCAACAACGCCGGCACGAACCGAGAAACTTCCACCAAGACCTCTCAGGACCGCACCTGGTTGTCGCCAACCAAGCAGAGTGAAGATACCACTATCCGATTCTCCAAACTATGACGTGCGTCACGTCTCATCGTGACTGCCGTCACGGCTCAGTTGAATGAGCGCATCGCTGGGCCGTAGCCGTCTGCGTTAGAGGCTCGCAATACGCCTTTCCAAATCTCTCGTTATGCGAGCCGGGTCTTCGCCGCGTGAATAGCTGACGGGCTCGCCAAACGTCACCGTTATCTCGCCAGGCAGCGCGAAATACCGCCTTCGCCGTTTAAGCTCAAAAAGGCCGGCTATCCTCACCGGTATAACTCTTATGTTCAATCCTGCGACCATCAACCCGGTGCCGCCCATGAACGGGTTCATTCGGCCGTCGTGTGTGCGCTGGCCTTCAGGAAACACAAGCAAGTTGTATCCGCGATCCACCGCCCGACCAGCGAAGGCAAAGCTTCTTCTGAAGCCGCTCTCCTGCGGTAACGAAAAGGCGTTGAAGAGACATAGCACCAGCCAGTACGCTACGCGCCACGCCAGTCGTGCCGGCCATCCGGTTCCTTCGGGAGGATGCCGCCAGTCGCGCAGCATCTCGCCTATCATGGCGATCGCAAGCCTTCTCTTGAAGCGCCCGGGCATAGCGGAAATGACAAGAGCAGCATCTACCATCGTGATGTGATTGCAAATGAACATCACGGGACCCCGCAGTTCCCTCAAGTGCTCTTTACCGCGCGCCACCACCCAGCTCATCAATCGCGTGATCGGCATGATCAAGACATAAAGAACCAAGCGGCGAATCCACGTCGCGGGGAATCTGAGCGGCCACTCGGGGAACGGATAAGGACGCGCGCGTTCCGTCGCTCTCTCATGGATCATTTTCTCGACATCGCCTAGAGTAGTGGCCGCAGTGAAAGCCGCCTCGTCAAGCTCAACCTGATATCGGTCCTCAAGCGCGCTCAGCAGCTCTACGCGACCAAGCGAGTCCAACTTCAAGTCTGTCGTCAGGTTCGCCCCGAGATCTAGCTGCGCTGGCATCTCGCCGCTTAGTCGCGCGACAGTCTCCGCCAGCGACGTTGCGGGACGTGCTTGTCTCGAAGGAACACCCGACACCTGAGCCTTCACCGCTGCGATGACATCTCGCTTGCGTACCTTGCCCGTTGTGGTCGTTCGCGGAAAGTCTTTCTCCGGCCAGACGAACCAGCGGCGAATCTGCTGGTACTCGGCGAGCTTTTCGTTTGCACGCTTGATGATCGCTTCGGCATCTGCATGCTCGTCGCGAAACAGCAGCGCAGCGAGCGGCTCAGGCCCGAGCGGTCCTTCGATGCCGACGACGGCGCTGTCACGTACTTCCGCGTCACGGTTCAATACGGCTTCGATGTCTTCAGGATAAATCTTCAACCCCGCAGCCGTGGCTATGACATCTTTCTTGCGGCCCTTGAAGTAGAGATTACCTTCCTCGTCCATCTCGCCTATGTCACCGGTGTGAAGCCAGCCTTCATCGGTCATAGGCCTCAGTCCTTTGCTCCAATAGCCGGGCGAAACATTACTGCCTCGCACAAGTATCTCGCCGCTTTCGTCGAGCTTCACTTCCTGACCGGGCAGCGTCTTGCCGAGCGAGCCGCGAACGGTTTTGAATGGATCGTTGTAGCTGATGACGGAGGCGGTCTCGGTCATCCCGTACCCCTGGACCACTAGATAGCCGAGCCGCCGCCAGAACGTTTCAGCACCCTCGCTGAGCGTCGCGCCGCCCGCCACAAAAGCCCAGAACTTCCAGCCAAACTGGCGATGAACCTTGCGAAACACCCACCAACGTTTGAGGAAGTGCTGATCGTCGGCCTTCTCAAGCGACTGCGCGGCTCTCTCTGTCTCGCCGTGCGCCTCCCACTGGCGCTCGATCTTGTCGCGCAACGTATCGAGCAGACGCGGAACGGTCACGATCACAGATAAGCGCTCATGCCTGACCGTCTCGATGATCTCCGACGGGTTCATCGAGTCTTGGAAGAAGACCTCGCCCCTGAGGAGTTGCGGCACAAACAGGCCCATCAACTGGCCGAAGACATGGCTCAGCGGCAGCAGCTCAAGCAGGCGTATCGGGTGAACGACCCGCTCCCACTTGAGGTACTTTTCGACGTACTGCTCAAGCGGCGTGATGTTAGCGAGGAGGTTCCGGTGGGTTATGCACACACCTTTGGGATCACCCGTAGTGCCGGATGTGAATATGATCTCCACAAGGTCGTCTTCGTTTATGTTTTCGCCTGTGTAGACGTCAATGGATTGATGAGCGACCGCTTCGCTCAGATCTTGAAGGTTGATCCGCGGAAGATGTGCATCAACGTTGCCGCGATGGTTGCCGCTGTAGAGCAACAGTTTTGGTCCTGTTTGCTGCAGAACGCGTGCGGCGAAACCAGACGCGCTTTGCGCGTCGAGCGGCACGACTATGACACCGCGAATCAAGCAGCCAAAAAACGCTGCAACCCACTCTGGGCTATTCGTCGCCCAAAACAGGACGCGGTCTCCTTTTTCGACGCCGCGGGCCGTTAACTCGCGGGCAAATTGAAGCGCGGTCACCCGAATTTGTTCGCGCGACCAGCGAATGACTCTCAGGCCCGCCCTGTGCACGAATGCTGTCTCCGCGCCGCGCGTGCCGAGATCGTCAACAAAGCTGAGAAGGGTAGTGCGCACAGTAACCTTGCGACCGGGTTTGAGCTTCGACCGTTAACGGCGCGATAACAAAGCTAGCACCAGACCAAAAGGCAACTGCCGTACCGACTCGCGCACAGATTCGATCAGGGAAATTGCGTGCGCAATGGCCGAAAACCTCAATCGCGCGAATCAGCGGCGAGTGCTTTCGCCCATTCTCTTGGGAAACTTTTCGCACGTTCTCTTCGATAGGTTCAAAAGTTGATCGATTCAGACCAGTGAGCCCTGGCACTGCCGTTGCGTCCTTTCATGATGCCCGCGAATTCTGAATTGGTCTGGAGCGTCTGCCATGCAAATTAAAAAGAAAACGGTCGCGCTAGTGGAGTCTGCTGCCGGCAATGTTGATCCGATTTCCCAAAAAGCCATCCTGGCGCGGTACGCAGCCAAGCATAGATTCGATATAGACTTGATGATAGGCGAATGGACTCCGGGTTCAGGCACGGCAGGAGAACCGGAGCATCGGAACCTGTTAAACGATATCAAAGATGGAGGCGTTGGCCGTCTGCTGGTGCTGATCGAGGTGCGGCACGCCGTTCCCGACGAAGTACTCGAAGAATGCCGAAAGGCCGGAGTCAAGGTGGACTTCATTGACGTCCAGCAAGAGAGAGGTCTGGCGTAACGGCATCACTCGCCGAGTTTGACTACCGCGACAGAACAGGGCGCCTGCCACGCAATCCTGGCTGAGACGCTGCCCAGCATATTGTGCTTGGTGTCCATCGCGTCGGCCGCTCCGAGAACGATGAGATCGTACAGCCCGCCTTCCGCTTCGCCCAGAATCTCCGTCGCTGGATTACCTTCTTCGATCAGGGTCATCACTGAGTAGTTGTATTTCGCCAGCCTCGCTTGCGCGTCTTCGAGCACTTGTTCAGCCTCGCGCTGCAACTCCCCCTCGAGCAGAATCTCAGGATCGGCTTGATCGAGTGCGTCCCCGGGAGAATCAAACCACTCGCGATCGAGTCCAAGATGAATCCAGGGCGTTTCCTTCACATGTATGAGCGTGATCTCGGCGGAGTCGATTTCGAAGTACGCGGTCATCGCGCTCATGGCGTGCCTGGAGGCAAGCGAGCCGTCGAGTCCGAGAAGCACTCGCACTCTGTCCCCGCTGGCGAGCTCTCTGGCGACGAGCACCATGCCTCCTGCATGTTCCACCACACGGCTGGCCACGGATCCTAGTCCAGCCCCTGCCGGATGATTCCGGCCTGCGGCCCCAATTACCGTCACTTCATAGTCTTCAGCAAGCTTCACAATTACATCGGCAGGCGAGCCGATCTCGGAGAGTACCTTCGCATCGACTCCTTCTCCCATCAGAACATTCTTGGCCTCATCCAGGATTGACTTGGTTTCCCTGGCAATTCGGCGCCGATATTCTTCACCAAACCGGCTACCTTTCCCTCGGCTTGCTGTTTCTTGACCCGCTGGCCGCTGAAGCTCCGGGGCAACGCATAGGACCTCTACTTCATTTCGGCTCCTGCGTAGCAGACGACTCGCCGTGCGCAACGCAATCGTCGCTTCTTTCGATCCGTCCGTCGCGATCAGTGTCTTCATATCGCTTTATTCAGACCTCCGCCTCCTTCGCAACCTTGTGCCTGCGATGGCGACCCACGAGTTTCACCGAGCTGGCCTGCGGGCCTCGCTCACCCGCCTCTTCAACAAACGTCACCTCCGTCCCGACTTTTAAGTGCTTGAAATCGTCACCCAACACGCTGTTCTTGTGAAAGTATACTTCCTTCCCTTCTGGCGTTTCGATGAAGCCATATCCCTCTTCCGGGAGTAACCTGCAAACAAGCGCATAGGGTTGGGCATCGTGACTCTTCACATCCAACCGCTGGCGGCGAGCATAGTCCTGCAAACGCCGCCGCACGGTATCAAAAGCCTCGCGTATTGCGACCTGGATGTGCTTGTGCGAAGCCTCGATCTCTCTATCCTTTGTACGCTCTTCTTCCTCAACGTCCTGCTGGCGAGCATGGAGGCTCGGCTCGCGCTTTACCACTATCTCACCGCCGGGCACGGTCAGGTAGATCCTAACGTGATGGTGTTCGCCCTCCTCTCGATGGCGGTGCGGCACCTCAATCATCACACGGCAGCCCATGATGTGGTTGTAGTAGCTGTCGAGATGTGCCGCCTCCTCACGAACCGTTGCCTCAATCGCGTCCGAATGAGGCATGTTGCGAAACGAAACTTGCACGGGAAGTATCATGTTGTCACCTCGGTTTACCCTTTTACACAAATCAGCGGCTCGAGCCTCGCGACCTTGCGAGAGATCTTCGCCTGGTCCGCTGCGTCCACCTGTTGAAAGTGAGACCAGCGTTTTTCTGGCATCGCCTTGGCCTTTGCAACTACCGAAAGGCGCATCGCTCGGGTCGGCTTACCGCCAACCGAACGGCCAGGACCGGCGGTTGCGGTTTTTGAGCTTCGCGTTCCGAACTCTGTGAGTTCACGCAACACTAATGCCGGTCTGTGCCGCAGATTTCTGCCCGCTCGTCAAAGATGCGATGAAGATGAGCCGTGACGTGTTGGGCGATCAAAGAACGAGTTTAGACCAGGTTAGCGCGCGCAATGTTCGATAGGTCGTTGCGGACTGATGCGCATCTGTCTCGTATCCTTGCGTAAAAGCCCCCATCGTTTTCCCCTTAGCGGCGTTTGGCGATTCCGCAGTCCATCAGGCCGGAGACGTTTGATCGCCGCCGGCAAACACATTGCAGCGCACTCTTTTGCTCGCGCGCACTCTCGTGCAAAAAAAGAATATTGTGACGGCGCGCACATACAAACCCCGTAAAACCTGATATAAGTTGCGCGGGCGCAACTGAACGCTTAGCGAGCTAGACAAGAGAGGAGTCAAGACTATGAATCGCCAACTATGGAAACGCATTCTCGTTGCCACCTTTGCCACCGTGACGTCTGTGTTAATTACCAGCGCCCTAGCGAATCGCTGGCAGGGCCAGGTTGCTCTGAACGGGCGCGATGTGACAATTCTGGTTACGGTGCATCCGCATAACGATCGCTCGCGTGCTCTGGCCGATAATCTGAAGCCCGAGGATTTCTCCGTGCGCGAGAACGACCGTTCGCAACGAATCACCTCAGTCAAGCGGCCAACCGAAGCGCCCCTAATCCTTGCCGTGCTTATCCAAGATGATCTGGTCTCGCGAGTCAGCAATGAGATTCGTGGCATCAAGGACTTCATCCGGCGCCTGCCCGATGGCTCGCGTGTGATGACCGGGTATATCACTGTGGGTAGTTTGCGCATCGCGCAAGACTTCACTGCGGATCGCCAGCGCGCCGCGGAATCGCTGCGAATACTGATAAGCAGCAGCTCGGCATCGCCATTCAACCCATACGTTGAAGTGCTCGATGCACTGCGCCGCTTTGATTCACAACCTGCAGGGCGGCGCGTGGTGCTTCTGGTTTCGGATGGGCTTGATGTGTCGCGCGGATTCCGCAGCGCCAGCCCGATGCTCTCGGTGGATCTCGATCGCGCGATCGACGACGCGCAGCGTCGGGGAATCTCGGTGTTTACCATCTATGCGCCGTCAGTGGGTCTGACGGGCATCAGCCACCTCGCAATGAATTTTGGGCAAGGATCGCTCAACCGTATCGCGGATGAGACCGGTGGCGAAGCGTTTTTCTCCGGAACCGATTTCGTAACCTTTGACCCATACTTCAAAGAGTTCAACGAGCTGCTCGGTCGTCAATGGCTGATTACCTATCGCAGCACGAACCTTGAACCAGGCTTTCGAAAGATAGAGGTCAAGACCGACTACGATTTGGAACTCCTTCATCCCTCCGGCTATCGCCTTAGAGGTAAAGATATTCCCCGCCCATGAGGATGAAGAACGCACCGAACACTATGAGGCGCGCAATATGACCGGCTCGTTATCACGACGACCACAGAACATGAGTCAGACAAAAACGGAATTCAGGATTGTGCGTGATGTCTTCATCCCTTCAGGGCAACTCCAACTGGAAGGCGAGTTGAACATTCCCGCTGGAGCTAGCGGTGTCGTGCTCTTTGCGCACGGGAGCGGGAGCAGCCGCCATAGCCCACGCAATAAGTACGTAGCACAAACTTTGCACGATTCTGACATAGGCACATTGCTCTTCGATCTGCTGACGCAGGAAGAGGAAGAGGAAGAAAAATACACCCGCCACTTGCGTTTCGACATAAGTCTGCTCGCGAAGCGACTGGTGGATGCAACCAACTGGATCAAAACACAGGCGGAGGTTCAGACCTTGCCCATCGGCTACTTCGGCTCGAGCACCGGGGCTGCGGCGGCGCTGGTTGCAGCGGCCGAGCTTGGGCAACAAGTCGCCGTCGTCGTGTCGCGTGGCGGCCGGCCTGATTTGGCCGGAACCTCACTCCCTAAGGTCCAGGCGCCTACACTGCTGATCGTTGGTGGACGCGACGAACAGGTCATAAGCCTGAACTGGGATGCTTACCGGCGGCTTCACTGTGAAAAACAAGTGGAGATCGTGGACCACGCTACTCATTTATTCGAAGAGCCTGGAGCGTTGGAAGAAGTAGCGCGACTGGCAGCCGGATGGTTCAAACGACACTTTGAATCTAAAGCACAGGCAGTCGGATCTTAGATGCGCGACGCCCGGCGGCGGATTCAACAAGTCGTGAAACGGGGAGGTGAATGATGAACAAGGCAACGGCAGTGATAAGCGGCTTAGGGATAGGCGCGGGGCTGATGTACATGTTCGATCCCGATAGAGGCAAGCGCCGGCGAGCACAGGTTCGTGACAAAGCCAGACACCTAACGAATAAGACAGACGATGCGATTGGCAAGACCTCGCGAGATATAGCCAATCGAGTTAGCGGGATTGTCGCTGAAGCAGGGTCCCTTTTTTCAAGCGGCCAAGCTTCGGACGAAGTGCTGGTTGCGCGTGTGCGGTCAAGGCTTGGGCGTGTTGTCTCGCATCCGAGTGCGATCGAGGTCAAGGTCACTGA
>JBGQGO010000008.1:0-25426 GCA_041497455.1 Blastocatellia bacterium
CCTTATGACAAGAGCGCCCTGATGGTATTTGCTACTCTGAAAAATGTACCGCGCTTCGTAACCTTCAACTGCCGCAGCCTGTTGGATGATCTCAGGATCCCAGCTTTCGGCCATCCCGATCGCTTGAGGGAATGTAGTTGTCGGTATTACAGAAGGTCTTCCCCACTTGCCCGGACCTCCCTGCGCTAAGCCGTGAAGACCTTCTAGATGACCACAGCCTTTGATTCCAAGCCGTGGCACACTCGGATTCGTGCCAAGGCAGGCTATCTTTTCATCCAATGTCATCAGCGAGATGATGTTGTTGACCCTCTCTTCAACAGGCAGGTCTGGGTCTTGAAATGGATATTGATACTGGGCAAATTCAGTAGCGCGGTTGGTTCGCTCGTCAGCAGCGAAGCCGCTCGCGGGCACGAACCCCACGCACAATGTGATCAGTGCCAGCAAAGCTACAGACACGAAACTCTTCATTTCCATATAAGAACTCCGGCGGGCTTCAGCGGCTGACTTCCAAGCAGCTTCTCAGATGCTTTTGGCAGGTGAATATCTGCCGGCGTGGATGAATAATTAACGCCTACCCAAAAGCCATGTCGCCAATCTACGTAGACGCCTTGTGGATAATCTGCTGTCGCAATGCCCGCGCGCTTGTACACCTCTCGGAGCACTTCCTTCTCCAACCGGCCGTCTTTGGTATGAACGCCGATGTACGTCACGCTCCCTTTACTTAAGCGGCGATAAGTGACTGCCGCTTGTCCCGAATAATACTGATTGGAGTACTGAGCAAGAGTTTCAGTTCCCGATACGGGCATCAGCACGTCGGCCCAGACGTTCCAGGGGTAAGTTGCAGAGCTCATCCTGACTTCCCTTTTTCCGTCATCCAGGAGCAAGTCGAAAAATGAAACCTCTGCGCCTATCAGCGGATAAATCGGCTCGGCCCATCGCGCCTCCCATAGTTGGCCGTTGCGTTTCTTCTGCCCGGTCCGGCACGTCAGCACCAGATGTCCACCCTGCTCTACGTAACGAGTCCACTTGCCAACCAGCTCTTCGTCAATCAACTGATACGCCGGAGCTATCAACACAGGCCACTGCGAAAAATCATCCGCCTCAGATATGAAGTCTACTGGCGCGCCGAGCGACTTTGCGCTCTCCATATAGCGGAATAGATGGCCCCACGTGTCCCACAGAGCGGTCTGCTTTTGATTATCAATGTTCCAGAGGTTTTCGTGATTCCACAAGATCGCCGTCTTGCGAGCGACATAGTCGGCAGGAGGTTTCGCCGACGGATCATATTTCGTTCGCAGCATGCGCATTTCACGAATCACCTGTTGATATTCCAATCCTCCTGGCGACGGAGTCACTCCGTCTGTTCCGACGATGCCGTAATGATATTGTTCGCTTCCGTAGAGCGGCTGTCGAAAACGATACGTGCTCGCAAAGGAACATCCGGCTGCAAAGGCGTGCCACAGCCACATCCGCACAACTCCCGGCATCGGCTGCGGATTGATGCGCGCCCAATTGACCTGGCCCGGCTGCAGTTCCATCACCCCCGTCGCTCCTTTGATGTGTTTGTAAAAAGGTCCGGCAAAGGCCATCCCGTGCTGCCAGCCAAGGCGGAATCCGTCTTCGCCTAAGTTCAGTCCTCCGCTGACCGGGTAAATCGTGAAGGAAATGAAATCGAGGTCTTTCGTGCGTCGCGGGTCTGCGCCGCCTATGGTCGAAATGAAGTTCGTCGTTATCCACTGCGTGGGAGCGATGTGCCGCCGCAACACCGCGACCTGCCAGTTGAGGAACTTCTCAGTTTGATCGGCAGTGAACCGCCGGAAATCCAAAATCGCATGAGGGCTTGGGCCATAGAGATATGTCGGATTAGGAATGAGAATCTGATCAAAGCTATTGTACTTAAGGCTCCAGAAGGCCGCGCCCCACTCGCGATTCAACACATCAATCGCCTTGTAGCGCGCCCGCAGCCATTCACGAAAAGCCTGCTCTGCCGACGGGCTGTAATCGGGCGGCGCGCCGGGCTCATTATCTAATTGCCAGCCCCAGACAGCCGGGTTATTTCCGTAGCGACGCGCGAGTTCGGTAATGACTCGCTCGCTGAGTCTCAGATAGGTAGGGTCGGCAAGCGCGTTGTTGCCGCGCGAGCCGTGCTCGCGGCGCCGGCCGTCGGCGCCGACGAGGAAAGTCTGAGGATACTTCTCTCCCATCCACGCGGGCGGGCAGGGAGTCGGTGTACACAGCAGCACCCGCAAGTGATGACGCGTGGCCACCTCTATGGCGCGGTCAAGCCACGCGAAACCGAAGCGCCCTTCCTCCGGTTCCATGAAAGCCCAGGCGAATTCGCCCATGTGAACGAACTCGAATCCCATCTCTTCCATCTTTGCGAAGTCGCGGTCCCACTGCTCCCGAGGCCAGTGCTCAGGGTAGTAGTACACGCCTACCGTCATCATATCTTTCGCAGGGAAGAAACGTGAACCAGACTCAGCAGCCGTCCTGGCGGGCAGGGCTAGAGTGCTTGTCGACGCGAGCAAGAACAGCATCAAAGAACGAAATGTTTTCATCTTTGATCTCGCGTTCGATAGCCCAAGAAAAAGAATCAGGACACCGACAGGGCTGATCAATCTTTGGCTCAGCATGAGTTCGCCTTCGCGGCGCTTGATGATAATCCTTTTTGTAACAGAAACCGAATGGTAAAAGACGCGCGGAGCAAAATGTCTTCTTGGAGCTTCAGCTTGATTCAAGTTAAGATGGCCGCGCGTTGAAACTGCGTGCGTCTCAAAAGCACGGGGAAGTGAAGCCATATCTTCAAAGGGACGAAGACGGGTGACCCAAACGCGCCTGACGTTGTCAGGCTGAGCAAGGATGATCCGAACAAGGCCATCACGTTCGACTACGAGCTTCGTCCGCCGAATCAGTGGGCCGGGGTCACGGTTGAGGCGCATGGACAACCGGACAAGGACGGCAATATAGACAACCTCATATTTCAGAATTGATCGTCACTGTTTTTTCAAAACTGGTTAAGGCGGCTTGACCAGGTCCCCAGCGAGAGGAGAATGCTGTGCTCATCACAAGACGCGCTGCCCTCAAAATCCTCGCCGGAGTTGTTCCCTCACTTAAAGCAGAGCGATCTCTTGCGATTGGCCAATCCCGTCCGAGAAACACATCAGGCCCATTCGAAGCAACACGCGAGTCGTTGAAGACATACCGAGTCCCCGACTGGTTCCGAGACGCCAAATTCGGAATCTGGGCGCATTGGGGACCGCAATCGGCTCCTGAGTACGGCGACTGGTACGCGCGAAGGATGTATATCGAAGGTGAGCGGCAGTACAAATACCACGTCCAGCACTACGGCCACCCATCGAAGTTTGGGTTTAAGGACGTCATTCAGACTTGGAAGGGCGAGAAGTTCGATCCGGATTATCTCATGAGTCTCTACAAAAGAGCGGGGGCGAAGTATTTCGTTAGCATGGGCGTTCATCACGACAACTTCGACCTGTGGAACTCGAAGCATACTCGTTGGAACTCCGTGAACATGGGGCCGAAGAAGGACATCGTAGGTTTGTTCCGTAACGCGGCATTGAAGCAAGGACTGCGATTCGGAGTCAGCGAACATCTCTGGATCACTTACAAATGGTTCTCGGTCAGCCGCGGAAGCGATAAGACTGGCTCAAATGCCGGCGTGCCGTACGACGGCGCCGACCCGAAGTACGCGGACCTTTATCTCGACTCAAGAGTAATCTACAAAGACCTGCCGTGGAACGAAGAGGGCATACCGGAATCATGGAAGAGCCAGTGGTTTCTGCGTATCAAAGACCTTGTAGATAAGTACCAGCCGGACCTGCTTTACACCGATGGCGCGCTACCATTCGAGCACTGGGGACTGAACCTGGTCGCGCACTTTTACAATCAAAATGCTAAGCGCCATGGTGGCAAAGTGGAAGCGGTCTATACGAGCAAGCGGCGTGAGGATTGTGAAGTCGGCACGTGTGTGCTCGATTTTGAGCGCGGCCTGCCGCAAGCAATCTGGCCCAACCCGTGGCAGACCGACACCTGCATCGGCGACTGGCACTACAACAAGGCCGCCACGTACAAAACGCCGAAGAGGGTCATAGACATGCTCGTGGACATCGTCAGCCGCAACGGAAATCTGTTGCTGAACTTTCCGCTGCCCAGTAACGGAATGCTGGACGCTGAAGAGATGAAGATACTCTCTGAGATCACCAGGTGGATGGCTGTAAACGGCGAAGCGATTTATGCGACGCGGCCGTGGAAAATCTTCGGCGAAGGCCCAGGCACAGAAAGCTCGGCCACGCAGGGAGGATTCAACGAAGGCAAGCGGAAGGACCTCACTGCCGAAGATGTTCGCTTCACGACCAAAAGCCAGGCGCTCTATGCGTTCGTCATGGGCTGGCCTGAAAAGGAAGCTGTGATTGCGCCGCTGGCGACAAACAGCAAGCAGGGTGTGGTCAGGATCAGCAACGTTGAATTGCTGGGCTATCCGGGCAAGGTGCAGTGGGGGCAAGATGAATCGGGTCTGAAGGTACAGTTGCCTGCCGAAAGGCCCGGCGATCATGCCATCGCTTTCAAGATTACCGGACTTCAATACAAGTAAGGCAGAAAAGCAAATTTCAAAGCGTGTCGGGTCGGTATTTGAAAAGCATGTCTGTTCCTCCTCGCAATCATCTCATATCCGTATTGCTGACAAATGCCACCCTCCTAATGTCCGGTGACCACGAAGGGACATTAATTGTCCCCTGGCCCCCGTACACGTAGGCAATCACCTTGGGTTTACCTCCTTCGACAGACATTAACCGGAGATATACCTGTTTGTAGAAGGGATGATCACCCGGGGCAACTTCCTTAGAAAAGGACAAGAATACGACCCATTTACCATCAGGAGAAATGTGGGGGAACCAGTTATTGTATTCGTCACTGGTAATCTGCTGCTGGCCGCTCCCATCCGGCTTCATCCGCCAGATTTGCATAGTTCCGCTACGGGCTGAGTTGAAGTAGATGTATTTACCGTCGGGGCTGTACTCCGAGCCATCGTCCAGCCCTTTGGCAGTCGTAAGTTGGGTCTCTTCGCCGCCCTCTGCGGATATTTTATAGATGTCAAACTCTCCATTTCTTTCTCCGGTGTAGATTAGGAATTTACCGTCGGGCGACCAGCCATGCAGATAGGAGGGGCCTTTTGAAGTAACCCTCTTCGGCATGCCTCCTTGAACAGGAAGTGTATAAATGATCGACTTATTCTGATCTTCCTTACTGTGGTGGCTGATGCCTATCATTCCCCCAGCAAAAGATAGTACGTGGTCATTGTTGTTATTGGTGGCAAAGCCTGTGTCTATGACCACAGGCATTTTTCTCGCCAGGTCGAAACGATATAGCCGGCCTGCGCTGTTGTAGATTAAAGCTTTGCCATCGGGCGTCCAGTTGGGCGCCTGTATAGAATCGGGCGAGCGGTAGATTACCTTTCGGTTTCCAGACTCGATATCTAATATCTCCAGATTACTTCCGATGTAGTCTTTATAAGGTACGAAATCCTCCTTGGCAGGTACGGTAATCCGCACATCACGAAAAACAGCCTTCTCGACAACGTCCTTATTGTGTGAGCAGACGTACAGGCCGGCATAAACCTCGTTGCCCAGTGTCAGATCCGATACCTGCTGTGTGACAAAGGCGTCACCAAAACGTGCCGCCGACATGGTGTAGGTATCGCCTTTTCTCTCCAGTTGAACTACGTCCGCTCCGTTGAGGGACGACCTCACCTCCTCGGTAATCCCGGACTTGCTTCGCCTGAACTGTAGAGATGTAAGACCATTGCCGTGCACCGTTGCGTTAACATGCGTGGCGTCTGAATCAAGGCTTGAGCGCACCATCCATCCGATCTTTCGATGTTCCTCCACGCCTTCGCCGATGAATTGAACTCTTGTGGTCAGGATGAAATCGCCTCTCATGCGCTTCCACACGAAATGAAATTCGTCGTGGTCAAACCACATATTAGCTCCGGAACCCTTGATGGTGTATTCCTGCTTTTCAGCATCGTAGGTCGCAGAGCCGGGCTTATTAACCTTGCCGATGTCATTCTGGCGCTCAAAGATACCGAGGGATTTAGGTTGGGAAAAAGATATCGAAGGTATAAAAAGATTAATAATTGCTAGTATCACGACAAAGCTGGACATTCTGTTTTTCATCGCCGATGATTCCCTCGCCAGCAGCCTTCAAATGGAACGAGCAACCGTGCCTCGTCAAGCTTCACTGAGTACTGAAGCGCCTGACCTGCCATTTCACCTTCCCACGAAAAGGATCATCTCTTATAACAGGACCATTCGGAGCGGCCTCCAATCTGAGCGTTTGGAGATCTCCTTGTGGCAGAGCGAAGAGTCCGGCGACAGCTGAGCTATCCGTGCTGAACACGCGCAACTCGATCTCATCCCACTTCATCTGTGATGTGCTTTGCGCCACTGCTATATGCGGGATCACGCTGTGATCTTTCACAAGCAGCACCACCGGAATCTGGCCTGAGCTTATCTGGCGCCACTCAGCGCCACGATACACCTTGCCCGTTTGATAATCGATCCACGAACCTGGCGGCAGATAAACTTTCCGGCTGTTTCCCTCTTCGATCAAAGGGGCCACCAGCAGGTCGGATCCAAACATGTACTCGTCTTCGATCAGCCATGAGGTCGGGTCGTCTGGATATTCGAAGAAGAGTGTCCGCAGCATCGGAAATCCATGCTCTGAGGAATACTTCGCCTGAGCATAGATGTATGGCATCAGCGAGTATTTGAGTTCGACCATCCGGCGGTAGTCTTCAACGAAGGCTTCGTCATATTCCCACGGCTCTCGGGGTGGAGCGCCGTGCGCTCGCGTGTGTGAAGTGAGCACGCCCCAGCCGAGCCACCTGCGATAAAGATCTCGCGGGGCGCGATTGACGAAGCCGCCGACATCGTGGCTCCAGTAGGTGAAGCCCGACAGCCCGAACGACAATCCGCCGCGGAGCTCAGCAGCCATCGCAGAGTTCGTATTTTCTGCGTCGCCTCCCCAGTGCAACGGGTAGCGCTGGCTTCCAGCCCAGGCGCTTCTGGCCCAGATGATCCAATCGCCTGTAGTTTCTTTCGTGATGTCTGCAACGGCTTTGTTGTAGCGCAAAGGATAGAGGTTATGCTCATAAAAGCCAGTGCGTCCCGAAGCGTACACCCCATTCGACGGAGCGCCCTCGCCGAAATCTACTTTGATCGCTCCCACGCCGATCTTCAGAAGTCCGGCGAGCAAGCCCTGATACCACTTCACCGCCGCCGGGTTGCTGAAGTCGAGAGTCGCATCCTCATTCGGCAGTCGCGCTCCGCCTTCGCGAACGGCATAGCCTGAATTCACTATCTCTGAGTACAGCCGGTTCTTGCGAGTGAAATAAGGCAGCTGCCAAAGGCTAACGTGAAATCCTTGCTGCTTCAAATCAGAGATCATCTTGGCTGGATCTCGAAAGCGAGACGTGGAGAACTTGTAATCCGATCGCCAATCGGTTTCGAACCATCCGGTATCAAGATGAATGACATCACTCGGAATACGATACTGTCTGAGCTTTGCCGCCACGTCGCGGACTTCATCTTCGGATTTGTAGGTGATGCGGCTCATCCAGAGGCCGAAGGACCAGAGCGGCGGGACAGGGCTGCGCCCGGTCAGCGCCGTGTACTCTGAAAGAATCTCCTTCGGATTGCCGAGAAAGACAAACAGGTCCAGCGCGTCCTCACCGACGTACATTACGTTACTGTTGTCAAAGGTCTGCCCGATGTCGAGCGTCACCGGCGTAGAGGTATGCAGGAACATGCCGTACCCGTTGCTGCTCATGAAAAACGGGATGGGCTTGTACATCTGAGGAGTCTGCACGCCCATCGCGTCCCTCATATAGAGGACAACCTTTTGCCCGCGCTTGTTCAGGCGCGTAAAGGATTCGCCGCACCCGAAAATTTTCTCATCGGGCGAGAGACTGAACGTGGCCGCGATGCTTCGCCCCAAATCGGTCGCCCGGCGAACAAACGAGAATGGAAGCGGAGAGGAGAAGCTACTGAGGTCTTTTTTACTTTGTGTGCTGGTAAGTAGCCGGCCGGAGCCGTCGCGAATCTGAATCTCCCACGGATCCTTGATCAGCGTCACAGAGCCATAGGCGCTTTTATAGATAATCGCCTTTTCGGTCTGCTCGACTCTCCAGGAATTGTCTTTCAAGGGAGCTGCAACAAGCATCAGCGACGGTTCGTTGCTGAGCGGCCCGTGACTTGTCTTCATGCGAAGGCGGATAGTCCTCGGCGAAACGAACTCGATGGAGAACGACACGGCTGGATTCGCATCATATTCGGTTGGGAACTCTTCGTTTTGTGTGACAGGCGAAAGCCCTTTATCCATCTTGTTGAAGCTGTAGGTCGGACGGCGCGCATATCGCTTCCATTCAAGAGTCCCGGTGCCCGTTGTGGGATCAAACGCCAGAACACGATTGCTAAGGAAGTAAGTATTCTCAATCTTGCTAAAATCCTGACTGATGTCGACCGGATCACCAAGCAGCTGCTGAGCCATTGCGCTCCTGTGGTTGGAGAAAAGGCTTATCAGTGTGAAGGCGAGAATCCAACTCAGGCTATATAGCCAACAACCTTCCATTCGTTTGGATTTCAACTCTTATTCCCCTTTCTACTGTGGTTCGTTAGCCCGAATCTCTCACAAATAGTATGAATGGGAACTCCCTTTCCGAGCGTATTAGTTGTTAAGCAAAAACTTAGCGCAGGAAAGGGAGTTCAAGTGAACCAGACAGAGTGTAAGAATGAAGCGTACAGATTTCAAGCTGTGGGGAAGCGCGAAGTGGTCGGCGAGTTTAACGGCGGACACGTAAGCTCAGACGCAGGACTCGTGTTATTAGGCGAAGTCGAGAAGCGAAGGCGCATCATCAAACGGCTGGGTGAATGTTTCATCGACTATCGCGACCAGCGCTACTGCGAGCACAGCGTCGAACAGTTGCTCAAACAGCGGATATATGGGATAGCCGCTTGGATACGAAGACCTGATAGTGTTGGTGGAGGTGTTTTTGGAAGCCTACGTTTACATTCTAATCACAAAAATGATGCGGCTTGATCATTGCCGCATAGCAGTTGTACCGCAATGATTGGGTCTTCATCGTCGTAGTGTGGAACTGAAATAGCAGCATCAATAGATTCGCCTTAGCGCGCCGCCCTACGCGGGGCATGTCGATGCGCGTTCTTCACCAGGATTGAGAAAGAAAGGGGCCGCCAATGGAAGGCACCGGCAATCGAACGACTAGGTCTGCTGACCGGCTAACGGAATGGAAGTCGAAGCTGGCGATATGGAGCGCTGCAGGAATCGCCTTCCTGGCGCTGACCGGATTGCTCATCTGGTTCCTGCCGTTCAGCGAGTTCGTCCAAGTCAGCGTTCTTCTGCACACCGTCATTGCTCTCGTATTCCTTGCGCCGCTGATCTGGTACTGTGTGCGACACTGGCTTGTCTACCGCCGTCAGCCGCTCACCTACCTCAAGCTGCTCGGCTACATCGGGATCTTTGTCTTAATTGTCTGCGGGGGGTCGGGGCTGGTGCTCACCTATCAACCGCTTTTTGGAATCAGAATCAGTTATTTCTGGCGAGCGATTCACGACTGGACGACAATAGCGCTCGTTGCCTTCGTAGTTCCTCACGTAGTTCTTATCGTTGTGCGCGACGCCAAAGCGAAGACCACCGAAGCCATCGCTCCGGTCTGGGCCGCGGCCGCGCGCTACGGCTGGGGCACGCTCGCGCTGACCTCAGCTCTATTCGCAGTCGTGGCATTGTTCTACTTCGCCTACGAGCGGCCGCCGGGCATCAAGGAGTTCTCTGCGGACTACGAGTATTGGGAGCCGCACAACGCACTCTACGGCAAGAACCGTCCCTTCGCGCCCAGCCTTGCCCGCACCGGAGACAACACGCCAATTGATTCAAAGTTGCTCTCAGGCTCGCAAACGTGTGGGACGAGCGGCTGCCACGAGCAGATCGTGAAAGAGTGGCTCCCCTCCGCCCACCGCTACGCCGCAATGGACAAGGGCTTCCAGGCCATTCAACTCACTATGGCCAAGCAGAACGGCCCGGTGTCGACCCGCTACTGCGGCGGCTGCCACGATCCTATCTCGCTCTTCTCAGGTGCGAAGAACATCTCCACCGACGAAACTGCGCTGACCGCCTTGCAAGGGTACAATGAAGGCGTTTCGTGTCTGTCGTGCCACTCGATTAAAGAGACCGACGTGAGGGGAAACGCCTTCTACACCATTCAAGCTCCGCCGCGCTACATCGGCGAAGTCGAGTACGATCAAACCAAGAGTGATGCGTGGCGGGGAGTGCGAGATTTTCTTATTCGCGCTTACCCAAGAGAGCACGTGGCCAATCTGTCGAAGGTCATGTTCAAGAAGCCCGAGTACTGCGCGGCTTGCCACAAGCAGTTCGTCGACGAAGAAGTGAACAAAGTCGGATGGGTGCAGCTTCAGAACCAGTACGACAACTGGCGCATGAGCAAGTGGGCCCGTGACCTGACCGAGCCGCAGCGCATAGTCGAGTGCCGGGAATGCCACATGCCTCTGGTCGACTCGATAGACCCAGCTTCGGGCGATGCTCACGACTACAACCGTTCTCCTGGTGACGGTAAGCACAGATCGCACCGCTTCATCGCGGCAAATCAGTTGATGCCAGCTCTTCTGAACCTCGAAGGCGCAGATAAACAACATGAGCTGACCGAACAGTGGCTACAAGGTCGCTTCGCTATTCCAGAGATCAAAGACAAGTGGCCCGGGCCTGACGTGCCCGCAGTCTCGATTCAACTCGTTGCTCCCCCTGAGGCGCGCGTTGGCGATCAGATCAAGCTGAGGTGCCTGATAACTTCGAACAAAGTAGGTCACGATTTCCCAACAGGCCCGCTCGACATCATTCAGGCGTGGGTTGAGCTGGTAGTCAAAGACGAGAATGGCAAGGTCGTCTATGAAACCGGCACTGTGGACGAGAAGGGATTCATCAAGCCAGGTTCTTTCCTCTTCAAGTCAGAGCCCGTCGATCAGTATGGGAACTTGATCGACCGCCATAACCTCTGGGAGATGGTTGGCGTGCGGCAACGGCGGTCGCTCTTCCCGGGCTTCTCCGATACTACGGAATTCAACTTCCTCTGTCCGGAGCTTTACAAGACGAAGCAGAAAAGCGTGCCGGGCGAGGGCGACCATGTCTTTCCTGCCGCGAAGCCCGGCAGTTTATTTGTCACGGCCAAGCTGCGTTATCGCAAGATGGACCAGTTTCTCCTCAACTTCCTGCGAAGCGTCGGCTTCTTCCCTGAATACGAAGGAAAGCAACTGACTTCGCCAGTAACCGACATGCACGAAGCGAAGAGCGTCATCGAGGTAAGCCGCTGACCCCCTGAGGAGATGTTCCTGATATGACCAGCCGCAAGTTCACGCGCCGGCAGCGGCTGCTATTGAGGACCTCCATCGCAAGCGTAACAGTATTGATTGGAGTGGCGGCGGTCGTTTTCTATCGCAGCCCCGCTGCGCGCTACAATCCAGACCAGCGCGTCGAAGGGATTACCGCCCAGCTCGACCGCCGCATACCGCCTGACTATCCTCGCGTCACCTTCACCGAAACCGCCGAGCAGGCCGGCATTTCATTTCAGCATTTCTCTGGTCAACGCTCCACGCAGCTTCCGGAAGACATGGGATCGGGCGCCGCGTGGGGCGATTACGACAACGACGGCAACGAGGACCTGTTCGTCGTGAATATTTGCGGGCCGCTGACGCCGAACCAGACTGAAGCCGCCAAATCGCCCGCCTCGTGTAAGCTCTATCGCAACAACGGCGATGGCAGCTTCAGCGACGTCACCGAACAGGCGAAGCTCTCATTGCGGATCTGGGGTATGGGCGCGGCCTGGGGCGACTTCGACGGCGATGGCAGGCTGGACCTCGTCGTCACTTCCTATCCGGCGTTGTTTCTTTTTCACAACAATGGCGACGGGACCTTCAGCGATGTGAGCGCCTCGTCCGGCCTCGGAAGGCAGAAGGGTTTCTGGAGTGGCGCGTCGTGGGCTGACTACGACCGCGATGGCGACCTCGATTTGTATGTGTGCGGCTATGTGCAGTACCACTTCGACCCCGCCGACTGGAACAAGGTTTCGGCGCAGTTCAAGGCCGAAGTACCATTCACGCTGAACCCATCGTCGTACAAGCCGGAGCGAAACCTGCTGTTCAGAAACAATGGCGACGGCTCTTTCACCGAAGTCGCAAAGCAGGCCGGCGTGGACAACCTCGAGGGACGCAGCCTTTCAGCCGCCTGGTGCGATTTTGACGACGACGGGCTGGTTGATCTTTACGTCGCAAACGATGTCTCTGATAACGCGCTGTTCAAGAATCTGGGGAACGGCAAGTTCGTAGATATATCGCACGCTACGTGGGTGGCCGATTATCGCGGGGCGATGGGGTTAGCGATCGGCGATTGGGATGGCGATGGCGACTTCGACATCTTTATCACCCATTGGCTCGCGCAGGAGAACGCGCTCTATAACAACATGCGGATCGCGTTTCGGGGCGGCAAGCCCGGCAAGATGGTCTTCATGGACGTCGCCGATCAGTACGGTCTCGGCCAGTCCTCGCTTGAATACGTGAAGTGGGGTACGGCGTTCTTCGACTACGACAACGATGGCAAGCCCGATCTCTTCGTTGTCAACGGAAGCACGTTTCAGGATGAGAAGGACAAGAGCCGGTTGATCCCGATGCGCCACCTGCTGTTCTGGAACAGAGGAGACCCTGAAGGCTTCTTCGAAACGAGCCCGGTGAGCGGCGCGATCTTTCAGCAGAAGACAGTGGGGCGCGGCGCGGCATTCGCCGACTATGATAACGACGGTGATGTGGACATCTTCGTGGTGAATCACAATGGACGAGCATGGCTTCTGCGCAACGACGGCGGCAACCAGAATCATTGGTTGAAGGTGAAGCTCCGCGGTCAGAAGAACCGCTTCGGCGTAGGAGCAAAAGTGAGGGTGATGGTTGGAGACAAGATGCAGACGCAGCAGATCGGATCTCAGCCATCGTATCTGTCGGGAAACAGCTTGATCGCGCACTTTGGACTGGGCACGGCGGAGACAGTTGATAGCGTGATCGTGACATTCCCGAGCGGAAAGGTCGCGCAACAGCAAGGCGTGAAGAGCAACCAGACGATCACGATTGAAGAACCATAGATTTGCTCGGCACTCCCGTAGGGGCGACCCTCCGTGGACACCCTTGCTTCGCGCCGCTCTTCCTTCCGGAACAGCCGGTCCTCAGCGAGGGCGGCCACGGGGGGATGCCCCAATAAGGTTGCAATCAAGCATGTCCTCATCTCGCATCATCGGTATTCTGCTTGTAGTTGCGCTCGTGAGCGTTGTGGCCCTCAAGGTCGCGAGAACGCGCCACCCAGAACAGACAAGCCAGCTCGATGCAACGCAGGGCGAACGCGTGCGCCGGTTCTGGGACACCTACAAGCAGGCGAGCCAGAAGCGCGCAGCCGGCGATCTGGAAGCCGCAATATCGCTCTACGAGACCGCCCTCGAACTGAAGCCGGACCACGAAGACTCTCTCTACTACTCGGGCAACTGTTACTTCGAGCTTGCGCGCTACGATGAAGCGATTGCGGCCAATCAGCACCTCATCGCGGTCAATTCCATGGGATCCTCGAGAGGCTACATGCAGCTTGCGCTTATCTATGCCTGCCTCGGGCCTGGCGCTCCCGTTGACCTCGAGAAAGCGCGCGGCTTCTTTCAACAGGCCCTCCAAACAGACCCCGACAGCGGCGCGATGTTAGGAATCGGAGAAGTGGCCCTGCTCGAAGGCAAGTGGCAAGAGGCATACCAAGCGTTCGAGAAAGACAACGCCGACAACGACATGGGCGTCGCGACGCCATACCTGCTCGGCTACCTCTGTTGGCGTAGAAGCCAGCGCGAGGAAGCGTGGCGCTGGTTCCGCCTGGGAGTTCAACGAGGCGAGCTTAAGAAACCCGCCGTCAAGTGGACCGAAGAAGGAGACGTGAAGGCTGACCCTGAACTGCGTTGGCGCGCGCTCGCCAGGCAGAGCGTGTTTGGAAAGCACTGGATCAGGTTGAGAGAGTATCTGAAGAACCCCGACTTCTCGCCTTCTGACATGGAACGCGAATATCGGTTGCTCGGCCACGCGCTCGTCCCAAAGGCATCAATTCAGAAGAGACCACAAGGTTGATGATGCGTAGTGATGCAGCTCAGTCTTTCGCCCGGGCGGCGTCGACGCTTCGCGGATCGCTTGGTGTGATGCTGATTGGTCTCTGCCCGCTTCTCCTCAACTGCTCATCATCCGTCAAACAACCTCCATCCAGTGAGGCGCTGCGGCACAACAATCTTGGCGTAGCGCTGATGGACGCCGGCGTCGAAGACCCAGAGTACTTTCGCGAAGCTGTGAAAGAATTCGAGGCCGCGCTGAACGCATCATCGCATTACCTCAACGCGCGAATCAATCTTGGAATGGCTTACTACTACTCGGGCGAGAGGGACCAGGCGGTGGCGGCTCTCGAAGGCGCGGCCAAGGATGAGCCCGGCGACCTGCACGTCAACTTCATGCTTGGGCTAGTCAAAGAAGGGGATGCTAACTTCAAAAATGCAGGGCCGCATTTCCTGATGGTCACTCTCCAGGACCCGCAAGACCCGAGCGCCTGGTATCAGCTCGGCCTGTGCTACAGCAAGGAGGGCCGCTATGGTGAAGCAGTCGAGCCGTTCCAGCGCGCGGCGGCCATCGCTCCTTATCAACGTGCGTATCGTTACAACCTGTTCATGGCGCTCAATCGCGCGGGGCGGACAGCTGAAGCGCAAAACGAACTGGACAACTTCAAGATGCTCGAGGTCTCCAGCATCCGGGTCGTCGACGCGCCTAAGAACCAGCGGGAGTATCTGAAACAGGGCAAGTATGCAGAGGCGATCGCCGACTCGACGAGCGTTTCTCCTGCTGCTCACGGCTCTCCTCGGTATGTTGATGTCGCAGCGCAGGTCGGGCTCAGCTTCAAGCACGAAGGCGCCACCGATGACCCCGGCGTGCGCAGAGTCCTTCAAGGCGAAATGACTCCGCGATCCTGGTTCGCTGATGAAGGCAACCGCCGGAAGCTGATCGCCGCAATCAGCTCTGGCAGCGCATTCTGCGACTACAACAACGACGGGAGGCTGGACGCTTTTCTGGTCACGGCGGGCGGCGGGCCCGCGCTGTTCGAGCAAAAGGCAGACGGCACATTCGAGAACGTCACAGCGGAGGTGGGGCTTGGGGTAGGCCCCCCGATGGGCATGGCCTGCGCTTGGGGCGACTATGACAACGACGGTTGGGTGGATCTATTGATCACTGGCTACGGCGGCGTTCGACTCTACCACAATCGCAAAGGCTCGTTTGAAGACGTGACTAAGCAAACAGGGATCGCAAAGTCGATCTCGCCAACGACCTGGTGTATGGGAACTAGCTTTGCCGATGTTGACCACGATGGCGACCTGGATATCTACGTAGCGTGCCTTATTGATCTGCTCAAAGTGCCCGGCAAATCTGAGGTCACTTTTCCAGACGACTTCGCGCGTCAGCCCAATCTACTATTCCGCAATAACCGCGATGGTACATTCACAGAGATCGCCCGGCAGGCCAAGGCTGACGGCGGATCCGTTGCGAGTTGTGACGTGTGGTTCTCAGACGTGAACGATGATCGAGCAGTTGACTTCGTGCTGTTCGATCTTGCCGGACACACACGGACTTTCTTGAACAACAAGGACGGCGCTTTCTCTGAGTCTGAATTGTTGCCTTCGGATCCGCCTGTCCGGTCTCCGACCGGCGAGTCGCATGCGTTCGGTGATTTTGATCGCGACGGCGCAATAGACCAACTCATCGTGAAGAACGGCGCGGCCGCCGTGCTGAATCGCAATCAGGCAAGGCCGGTCAACTGGCTCACAGTGCGGCTCAACGGCTACGCGGCGCCGGGTCAGGTCAAGAGCAACAAGATGGGCATCGGCGCTAAGATCGAGGTGCGCTCGGTTGGATGGTGGGAACACAAGGAACTGCGCGCGGGCAACGGCGCGCGGGGAAGTGATGCCGCGGAAGTCTACTTCGATTTGGCTGACCAACAGAGCGTCGACTTCGTGCGGGCGACTTTCCCGTCGGGTGTGCGCCTGACGTTAAGAGACCTCAAGGCGAATCAAGTCATCGAGATGAGTGAACCTTTGCTGGATGCGAACTCATGCCCGGTGTTGTTTGCCTGGAACGGTGAGCGCTTCGAGTTCATCAGCGACACGATCAGCGCGGGCATACTCGGCGAGCTTGTCGCTCCCAACCAGTATTGGCCGCCCGACCCCGATGAATGGGTCCGCATAACAGACGGCCAGTTGAAGCAAGGGAGCCGCAATTCTCTCGATCTGCGCTTCGTGAATCCGCTCGAAGAGGTCACCTACCTCGACCGCGTTCGGCTCGTCGCGATTGACCATCCGGCGAGCGTCGAGGTCTATCCAAACGAGCGCATGGTCAGCGAGCCGAAGAACCGCGGGGCGATTAGCGCATATGCGCTGTCAAGTCTTCGCCCGATTCGCGCGGCGACAGATCAGCACGGCTGCAACGTGACGGAGCGGCTGTCAAAGGCCGACCGATCTTACTTCGACCACTTCGCGCTCATGCCGTTCAAGGGGTTTGCCGAAGATTGGTCCCTTACGCTGGATATGGGAGCGCTTGAATCAACTCGCACTGTGCTGTTGCTCCACAGTTGGAGCTACTGGAACTCATCTGCGTCTGTCATCGCCGCCGCGCAGGCCGGGAGGAGTCTTTGGGGCCCGAGTCTGGATGTGCTCGGCAAGGATGGCAAGTGGCGCGCGGGAATCGAAGACATGGGGGTGTCGGCGGGACTTCCACGAACGATCGTTGTCGATCTCTCCGCTGTAATCAAGCCTGGCGAGCACATCGTTCGGATTCGGAGCAATCGAACTCTGTACTATGACCAGGTGATGACGGCTCAGAAAACAGAGCAGCTCGGGCTCGACGAACAGAAGACCAAGGGAACGCTGATGCGCGCGGCGGAAGTCCCGCTGTTGTTCGCTGAGCTGCGGTGGCTCGGTTACCCGGTGCGAGTGTTGCCCGATGGCAAGCTCCCGGAGGTCTACGATTATGATCGCATCGAGCTGCATGCGGATTGGGCGACGCACGGCGGACTGCTCACGCGCTACGGCGATGCGCTCCCATTGTTGATCAGCAGTGATGACCGGTTTGTAGTGATGGGCAATGGCGAAGAGGTTGCGTTGTCGTTCGATGCGAGCCGACTTCCTGAACTGCCCGGCGGTTACAAGCGGACTTATCTCCTCTACTCGGCCGGGTACGAGAAGAGCTACGAGTTGTACTCTGCGGCGTCGCAGACGGTCGATCCACTTCCATATCGAGCTATGCGGTCATATCCGAATCGCGTGGAGATAGCAGACCAGAATCAGCTACGATACGTGTTCGAGTGGAACACCAGGCCGAGCTTCCTGCGGCGGTGAGGGGTTCGGCAGAATTCTAGGCCTTCCTAGGTGGGCTTCCCTCCCACTGGACTTCATCGGTATTGCCAGGTCGCTTTCAATTCTGCACGGTTACGGTCCGATTCGGGAAAGTGGATCAGGTTGGGTTCCTAGTGCAATCAATCACCCAGCCCGCGTTTCACCTCATCAATCAGTTCATTGTTGCGCTCGTATGAAAGCGCCGCGTCGCCGCTCGCAAGATCTTTCGGCGGGTAGCGATGGCTTCGATAAACCGGATAAGCCTCCGTCCGCAGATGCGCCAGCATGTGATGGCCGCGGCGAATGTTGCGCTCGTGACGAAGCGCGCTGATGTCTATCGGGGCGACCACGATTCTCTCGCCGGGACCGGGCGAGGCTTGCGCTAGCAGCCGGCCATCGTAATCGACCACCTGGCTTCCGCCCGGCCACGAGTACGGCGGATACATCTTTAGGCTCGCGCCCTGATTTGCGGCTGCAACGTAAGCGATGTTCTCGATGGCGCGGCAGCGATTCACGATCGTCCACCAGTTCATTGGCTCGGTCGCCCCCCACGGGTCCATGTAAGCCGACACGCGAAGCAGCACTTCGGCGCCGTTGGCCGCGAGTTGGCGAATGGCTTCCGGGAACAGCCAGTCATAACACGTCGCGCATCCGATGCGTCCGATAGGAGTGTCGGCCACCGGGAACAAGGTCTCGTCGTAACCTTCAAGGTCGTGCGGGCTCGTGTGAACCTCATACGGAATCCACGTGTTCACCTTGCGATATTTGTAGAGCATGCCTTCAGGTCCGATCAGGCACGTCGTATTGAAAACATGGCCCGGCCATTTTGCATCTACTTCCAACATAGAGCCGGTCTGAATATAGATACCATGCTCACGCGCCTTCTGCTCAATGCGCTCGGTATGTTCGTTCGGAATCTGAACGGCGAGTTTCTCCCGCAACTCGGCGACGGTTGGGAAGACCGGCGCGGCGTGAGCGAACTCGGGAAAGACGACCAGTCGCACGGGCAGGAAAGGTGCGCTGCCTTGGACTGCCGAGTCGATCATCGAGAGCATGCGGCCGGTGTTGGCGCGCATCTGACGGCGTTCGATGGGATTTGGCAGATCGGTCTGGCAAGCCGCAACCGAATAGCGAATGTATTCCATGACAATTCCTGGGTTATCCGTCTTATCAACTAACGATTCTCGAGCGCGAACACTGTTTCGATCCTCGGCACCGGTGACGAGACGACCCGTGTGTTGTAGCGCTCAATATACTCCCTACGGCTGCGAGCCGCGGGATAAGTCGCCCCGGGGTAAGTTTTCATTGCGTGAAACGGCAGCGGCGCGACGCGGTCCGGACTCGCGGAGTTGATGTCCATCTCTTTGCTGAAGCCGTCGGCGTAAAGCAAGAACGTGCGCTTCCATCCATGAGGCAGCGGTGGAAGTTTTTTCGCGTCGAACGATAGCGCAATCTCATCGCCGGGCTTTGATATCGCGAACATATCGTCGGTGTGTGTGAGCAGATCTCTCACGTCACCCTCTCTCGTGTAGCGGCCGCGCATCACCTTCCAAGGCGAATTGAGCGAGACCCGATTGTAGTCATAGCTAAAAGGCTCGCGTCCGTCGGGCGAGACTTCAGCAGAGAAACCCCTCCAGTGCAGATCAGCCGAAATAGGATCATAGCCGTGTCATCCGCATCGGCACGCGACCCGGCGATGTATCGACTAGAATTTGGTCCCAATAGATTCTCATATTCGTAATGATTCGAACCTCGCGACTGCGAGCCGGGAACTTGCCAGTCATATCCACGACGATGGTCTGCGGCCGCCCGACCGGGATGCCAATGTCAACGATCGCGGTTCGCCACCGGCCTTGTGCGTCTCTTACCTGAAGTTCTGGCAGCGCGAGGCTCAAGCCGCTTTGGGCAGCCGCCAGGTTGTCGCTAGAAAAAGCGTAGTCCGTCCACCCGGTCAGCAGCAGCAGTGTCCGGCCTTTTGAAGGTTCGCCCAAATCAAGTGTCAGCGTGTGAGCGTCGGCGTAGCCACGAATCTTGTGCAGAGCAAAATCGTCCGGATACTGGCGATCCAGCTTAACGATTTGAGAAAGCACATCGTGTCCGTGATCGTCGGCCGCGGCAACGGGCAGATGTGCGCTGCGGGTCGCGAATAGCTTGAACCGGCGCGGCGGATCAATCATCCCCTCGTTCGGATAAACTTCATTTTCGGCGGGGTGGGCGATAGCGATAAGTTGAAGCCGGTCTACGTAGAGGGCTTCTTCTAGCTCATTCGTCACGCGAAGCTCGAAGCGTCCGTCGAGAGGCTTGAGCTGATCATCGCGAATGCGAACATACTCGTCGGGGTCGGGGTGATTGCGCACGCCGGGCGCTTCCCAATAGCCCATTTCTCCGCCACCCATGAAATCAGTCAAGAACTCGAACCGCTCGCCGTTCCAGGTGTAGAGATAAGGACACGACGAAGGCTTGCGATCAAGCTCGGTGATCTTGAGCGATGAGGCGAGCGCGCGTGTTGTCTGCGCTACGGCGATTCCCGTTTCAGCCTGAACAGTTCCTGCTGGCCACAACAAACGAACCGCGTCAACGCCTCCTCGCTTATCCAGTCCGAAGATGATGTCTGACGGCGCCGGAGCAGGCGTGGCCGCATAGGTCTCGAGCTTCTGTTTCAGACTTCCGGCTCGCGCTTCGATCTTGGCTCCGACCGCGCTGCGATTGCTGACCCTGCTCGTCAGTTGAACACGCAAAGACCGGTTTCTATTCCCGCCGTCATTGCGGAACAGCTTTAGTACCCCGGTCGCAAAGCAAACAATCAAGTCTGTATCACCGTCACCATCGATGTCTGCGGAGACGAACGCGCAGGCCGGCGGTCCGGGCAGAAGATCCTCCGCAACCGCGCGGCCAGTCACGTTCTCCCACTTCACTCCGAGATTGCGAAAAACGCGCGCGCCCTGACCGCGAAAGATTACGAGGTCGAGCAATCCGTCGTTATCGTAATCCAGAAACTGCGCGGCCGTTGCTCCCCCCGAGCCCTCGGGCGCGGGTGCGGTGACAAAGCGGCCTTTCCCATCGCTCATCGCAAATAGCCCGGGGCCGTCCCGCCTGCTGAAAAAGAAATCGGTGAAGTCGTCTTTGTTCACGTCGCCCGCCGCGGCGCAGGTGAATTGGCCTTTGACATTCAAGCCGACTTCGCCAGCAACGTCCCGAAACGTGCCATCGCGTTGATTACTGAACAGCGCCGGGGCTGCGCCGTAGTTCACGACCAGCAGATCAATATCACGATGGTTGTCATAGTCAGTCGGTACTACGGCAACCGCGTGACCGCCTGATCCTGAGAGTTTCGCGGCCGCGGTGATGTCGGTGAACTTCCCGTTGCCGTCGTTTCTGAGGAGCAGATTCGGCGCGCCAGGGAAATCGTCGGGGAAGACCAGCGTTCGGTTCACGTCGCCTGTTGGCGCTTTCGCCAGGTCAACGAAGCCCGCGACGAAGATATCGAGGTCGCCGTCGTGATCAACATCGACCAGCGCAGCCGACAACGAGAGGTAAGTGTAAGCCGGAATGCCAGCGGCGGCTGTCGCATCAGAAAATCGTCCATTGCCGTCGTTGTGATAAAGCGTCTGCCGCCCATAGCCAAGCACGAAGATGTCCGGCTGGCCATCATTGTCGTAGTCGCCCGCAACTGCGGCGATAGGTACGGCTCCGGGAATTGGACTCGGCAAGTCAGATTGATTTGTCACGTCGACAAACTTGCCGCCATCGTTCCTATAGAGCGTGAGCCCTCGAGGCTTCACATCCAGAAGGTCCAGATCCCCATCGCCGTCGTAGTCAACTAGCACGACGCTGCCCGAGAGCGCGTTAATGATCTGTCGTCTTGCTGCTTCATCGATTGCGTCCGCTTTGAAGCTTTGCCCGATCGCGCTTCGGTTGAACGCTTTGGGCTCAGTATCTGTTGGCTTTGGAAACACATTCAACGTTGCGTCAGCAAAGGTCACATCGGGCGTAGCGAGATCGACGAGCTCCACCTCTGCTCCGGTCGACGCCATAGCTTCCGCATACTTGCCTTGCTCCAGGTAGTTCTTACCTAACGTTGTGCCGTAGGGCTCTTCTCTAAGCACCTGAAACTTCTTCATCACTGCCTGGCCTTCTTGAGGTTCGCCAGAACGAATTAGAGCGATCGCAAGGTTGTAAGTTGCGGTCACGTTGTAAGGCTCGCTCGCAAGGGCTGCGCGCAGCGCGGCGACGGCTTCCGGATATTTGCGCTGTTGCATCAACAGCTGGCCAAGGTTGATCCTCGTCCCCGTATCGCGAGGATCAATCTGAAACACCTGCTGAAACTCCGCGATGGCTTCGGGGGTTCGGTTCTGCGCTCTGGCGATCAGTCCGAGCATGTAATGAATCTGTGGTGAGCCCGGCAGGAGGTTGGCTGCGGCTTTGATTTCGCGAAGAGCGCCATCGACGTCAGGTGTGTTGTAAAGCGCAATGGCAAGGTTCACGCGTGCGAGTGCAAGCGAAGGCTCAATCCTCAAAGCACGCCGGAATTCTCCCGCGGCTTCTTTGTAGTTGAATTGCTCGAGCAGAGCGACGCCGATGTTGTTGGCGCGATATGCCTCTTCTCGTGACGATTGGATAGGGGCGGTTTGATTCGCTGATGAATGAGTCAAGTTCGCCCACGGACCAACGGCCACAGCGAGTGCGATTACGAATGAGAGCCTAATAGGTTGCATACCAAATATGCGGGTACGCGGGCCACGTTAATGGAAGCAATCACCCCGTAGTTTGCTCGGACATCATTATTCACCCGCGGCAGCATCTTGATCCCGCCCCACCCCCAGAGCATCGGCAACGCGATTGATGTACGATGGCGGCGCTTGCTCGCCAGTTACAGCGACGCTAGTCCTCTGGGATGCAGATGTCAATCCTTTAAGCTTAAAATCGGCTTCGCGGTTTGCGTTTGCTTGAATTTCGTTTCTCAGTGACCGTTGCGCCCGCCACGAGCTGAACATCTACAACGAGTTGAAGCCATCAGCCGGGAGATCGACATCACTGCATTTCATCGCGTCTCTATGAAAATTTGTCACAAGATTGTCTCAGCCAACCGGACCTTTCGGCGAGCCCTCAGACCAGTACCGTGCGTTGGCGGGATTCAGAACCTAGAGCGAGAACACGGCGATTGGTAGAGGCTTGAACATACATTCAAGTAATACTGCCGCGAACACCACGATACTGGGGTTCACCTGTCGTGAGAGGGTTTCGCTTGAAAACCCAAACCGATTCGTTTATAAACGAACTCATCGCTCAAGCAACTTCAATAGGATACAAATCGATGACGTGGATTAAGACTGTTCCTTTCTCAGAAGCCGACGAAGCGCTCCGTCGGGCAGTCGAAGGACAGCGATCGTTGTACCCGGTTGAATACGCACAGCCGGTTCATCCAACTGGAGACGGAACGTCTGACATAGTGGCGTCACACAGCTTGATTCCCGACGCGCTGTATCATGCGTTTTCAACCTTCGGCGCGCTGATGTCGGAGGACCTTCCGCTCACGCGCCGCCAGCACGAGATGATCACCACGATGGTCTCGGTCGTAAACCGATGCCATTACTGAATCGAGTCGCACGCAGAGTTTCTGCGTCGAGTCACCCTGAATGACGATCTGGTTCGGGCTTTGCGGGAAGATTACACGACTGCTCCCATCAGCGACGCAGATCGCGCGATGCTCGATTTCGTTGTGCAGTTGACCAGGGACGCTACGAAGATTTCAAAGCGCGATCACGAGAAACTCCGCGGCGCTGGCTTCGATGACAAAGCCATCCTGCAGATCACGCTCATCGCGTCCTGGTTCAACTACATCAATCGCGTCGCTGATGCCCTGGGTGTCGGGCGCGATTAGGATGATATGAGGTCCCGTTGACTCTGCTTCTTGAGCTTACTCGGTATCAATTGGGATACCTGCCCAGCCAGGGCTTCATCTTCGGTCAGAAGCTTTCTGAATTGCACTCGCAGCGCGGCCTGCGCATCTGGGTCATCAGGTGTCTTCGCTACACCCTGCGCGGCCTCGAGTGCGGCGGGTTTGGCTTCGACTTTGGGCCGCAGCTTGGCCCAGAGCTCCTTTGACCATTCCCAGGCTTCACCGGCGACTTGCTTGCCGGTTCGTTCCGTGACCTTATCACCTGCTTTGAACAAATAAGGTAGGACTGGAATTAGAGTGGTGGTGACGGCGTGAGATAGTAACCACAATCTTGCATTCGACCCGCTGACTTCGTCTAACCTTAGCCGCCACGTTCCCTTATGAACCGCTAAGCTCTTCTGCAACCTTGCGTCCGAAAATGCGGTTAATAATTACTTAGCTCGCGCGCCACATTCTCGAAAATCCGGTCGTACAGGCGATTTAATCCTTACCGCTTGTCTTCTTAAATATGCATGTGCGAGTAAATGTCTGAATGAGCGGTTGCTGCATCCTGGGCCGAACACGCAGATCCGCCCCTACGCTTGAATCTCAGTGTCCGGGTTTAGTGTCGCGCTGATCGAGTTCTTTCATCATCTGCCGGCCTTCCAGACTCTCGTCCGCCGGTTTAGCCGTCGCGGTCCCTCGCCGCCCCAGCAATAGCATAACGACTCCGAAGACCAGCAAGACGACGCCCCATCCCAGGTTGACGTTAATACCTAGCGAGCGCTGATAGATTTCCTTGTTGCTTGCCAGGCCGTAGACAACCAACAACAATCCGAACAGCGTAAACATCAATCCGATCGGCAGTCTGATGTCGAGTCCCATTTCGCCTCCGCTTACCAAAAGATAATGTTGAGCACCAGGGTCATCAACAGCACGACGACTCCAAGAATCGCGGGCCGCTGATACCAGGGAAGGTGGGCTTCTTTAGGCCGTTCTGTCAGCGAGTAAACCAGGCCAACCAACTCTTTTTCGTCGCGCGCCCTGGTCATCAGGCTCACGAGAATCGTGACGATGAAGCAAGCGCTCCACGCGAAGATCGCTGTCCAGAAGTTCTGCGCCATCTCGCTCGGATAGACGTGCGTCGCGCCGAACCATCCGCCCTTTACTCCAGCCACGGCGTGCAGCGGCAACGTCAACCCGTGATGAAGGGACGCGGCCAGGGTGCCGGATAACAAACCAAGGAACGCGCCGTGCCCGGTAGCTCGCTTCCAGAACATGCCCAGCAAGAACGTCGCGAACAGCGGCGCGTTGACGAACGCGAACACCAACTGAAGCATGTCCATAATGTTGTTGAAGCGCGTCGCCACATACGCCGCCGCTACCGAGACCGCGATGCCGAACACAGTCGCCATTCTTCCCATCCACAGATAGTGCTGATCGCTCGCACCCCGCTTGATATAGGACTGATAGATGTCATACGTCCACACCGTGTTGAACGCAGTGACGTTGCCGGCCATCCCTGACATGAAACTCGCCATCAGCGCGGTGAGCCCGACGCCAAGCATGCCCGAAGGAAAATAGTGTCCCAGCATCATCGGGATCGCCATGTCGTAGTTGAATGTGCCGTCGGGTTTATTGGGCAGAGCGAAACCGCTTTCACCGGATTGATAGGTGAGCGCGATGGCGATCATTCCCGGCAGGATCACCAGGAACGGAAAGAACATCTTTGGTATCGCCGCGATCAGCGGCGTCCGGCGAGCCGCTGACATAGAATTGGCCGCCATGGCCCGTTGTACGACGAGGAAGTCCGTGCACCAATACCCGAACGACAGCACGAACCCAAGGCCCATCGCCATCCCGAACCATTCGACCCCCATCGGGTTGGACGACGGACTGTCCATAAACTTCCACGAGTGGCTCCACGCGCCGGATGCGAATCCGTGCTCGGTCGCGACGACTCCAAGCCTTGATTGCAGACCCGACCATCCGCCTGCGTCCTTGAGTCC
>JBGQGO010000009.1:0-24952 GCA_041497455.1 Blastocatellia bacterium
AGAGGCGGCGGCTTCGGTGGGTTCGGCGGCGGCGGAGACTCAAGCTGGGGCGGCGGTGGTGACAGCGGTGGCGGCTTCGGTGGGTTCGGCGGCGGGGGCGACTTCGGCGGCGGCGGCGCAAGCGATAGTTGGTAAGTGATGCGCGACGAGCGGAATAGAACGCGGATAACGCGGCTCAAACGGATGAGCCCGGATCTGATCCGTGAGAATCCGCCAGATCCGTCCCATCCGCGGTCCAATCCGATTGTGATTGACGAGAATGGAGGAGATTTTGGCTGACGAACTGAAAGATCTTGTAAAAAAGCTGACCGAGGCGCACGGCGAGAATCTCAAATCAGTCGTGCTTTACGGCTCAGCGGTGGTTGGCGGACAGCTCGATGAAGACCGGCCCAAGAAAGTTCTAGTCGTGCTCGATCGTATCGCACCGGCCGACCTCAAAGCCGCGCACGAAGTAGCGGAGTGGTGGCGGTCCGAAGGCAACCCAGTCCCGGTCTACTTCACAAGCGAAGAGATGGCCGATTCGTCGGATGTGTTTCCGATCGAGTTCATCGATATGAGTCAGGTTCGGCACGTGCTCTACGGCAAAGACCCCTTTGATGGACTCGATGTCCCCACGCAGAATCTGCGACACCAAATCGAATACGAGCTGCGCGCCAAACTGCTTCGGCTAAGAAGGCTCTACATCCCCGCATCACGAAACGCCAATCAGCTAGCCAGGCTGATGGCTGACTCGCTGGATAATTTCGCGGTTCTCTTCCGGCACGTGCTCGTGATGCTTGGGAAGGAAGCGTCCTTCAACAGGCGCGAATGCGTGATGAGGCTCGCCGATGAGCTTCAGTTGGATAAGAAAGTTCTCGTGCGCATCTTCGAGTATGCGCCTGATACAGAAGTGTGGCTGGAGTCTGAGACCAATGAAACTTTCGGGAAGTATTTGGCTCAGATCGAGAAGGTGATTGAGGTGGTTGATAACGCGCAGGGGATCAAGTCAGCTTAACTTGCTCCAATCCCTTCGGCGACAGGTACAGCTTTTCAAGTTTGCTCGTCAGATACTCGAACGCGTCGTCAACTGAATCGGTCTTGTGAAAAATCTCCAGATCCTTGGCGTTGACTACGCCCCACCGCACTAGCGCGTCGAAGTCGATGATCTCGTCCCAAAACTCCGAGCCGAACAGAACCACCGGCATTTTCTTGTTGGGCTTCTTGGTCTGAATAAGCGTGAGCACTTCGAAGAGCTCGTCCATCGTTCCGAAGCCGCCCGGGAAGACGACCAGCGCTTTTGCGGGATAGACGAACCAGAATTTACGCATGAAAAAGTAGTGGAAGTTGAAGACCAACTCGCGCGAGACGTATTGATTCACGTCTTGCTCCATCGGCAACTGAATGTTCAAGCCGATCGTCTGGCCGCGGGCCATCGAGGCTCCGCGATTGGCGGCTTCCATCATCCCGCGCGATCCCCCCGAGCACACGATGAAGTGATGATGACTGGTCAAACTCTTTGACCACTCGGTCACCCTTCGCGCCAGTTCCATAGCGTCGTTGTAATAGCGCGCCAGTTTAACGGCCTGCTCGGCGCGCGCCAGTCTGGCGTGCATCTCCGGCGTAAGCTCACTGACTTGCTTTGTTTCTTCCCTTACCAACTCCAGCTCGGCCGCGGCCACCTCGGGTGACATAGAACGCGCCGAACCGAAGAACACTATTGTGTCGCGAACGCGATGCCGTCGCAGCCGCGCGGCAGGCTCGATGTACTCCGACAGGATTCTGATGACCCTCGCTTCCTGGCTCTTCAAGAACTCAGCATTGAGGTATGGAAGCGGCGGCGAAGTTGGTTGGTCAGGCCGGGACATGTTATTTGAGGATCACGGACGAAACGAAGGGGAACTCAAGGGGCAACCGTCGGTTCGTTTGATCCGCTTAGTTATGCACTCACTTTCCAGATTTCGTGCAGCACGTTCCACGCGAGCACCAGCCCGAATAGTATGCTGAACAGTCCCGCAAAAAGCCTTATCCCGCCGTTGATGATAGAGAAGCGACGAGCCGTCACGGCAAACGGAAGACCGATCAGCGCGCTCATCAAGAGCATCCCGCCGATTGAACCGATCCCGAACACAGCGATATAGACCAAGCAGAGCGCGATTGAAGGAATGGTCGTGAGCACGGCTAGAGTGAGCGCCGCGCTGCCGGCTACACCGTGCACCATGCCTACGACGAAAGGCCGCCGGCCCAGGCGAAACAAGCGGTGTTGGTGGATGTGCTCGTCGCCCGTGTGAACGTGGACGTGCGTGTGCGGCGGCGTAGCGTCCTCGTGGGCATGAGTGTGAGAGTGAATCCGCCATCCGCGCTCTCGCATCGCTCGCAGCGTTGTGGTCACGCCGAGCGCGATCAGCATGAGCGCCACCGGAATCTCCATCCACAGCGCGATGTGTTCCGGTATCGATGCCCGGAGCAAAAGGATGACTACGCTTACCGCGAGCAGCGAGGCCGTGTGTCCGAGTCCCCAAAACGTGCCGACCAGCGACGAGCGCCCAACGCTTTTGTGCTCGCTCACTATCGTGGACACAGCCACCAGATGGTCCGGGTCCAGCGCGTGTCGAAGTCCCAGAACGAATCCAAAGGTGAGTGCTGCGGTGATGCTTGAGTCCATCTGCCGGCTCCAGTCAGCTACGAAGATTCAAAGTGCGAGGGCTCGAACGGCGTGATGATAGCACATCAACCGCGCAGCTTCTAAGCTAAACGGCGCCGCCGTGTCATGGGTCAATTCGAAGTAATCGGGAAGGGCATGAAGCACAACAAGAAAACGAGCAACGCGAAGATCGCAAGCGCGACCCTGGCCTTTCCGAGCGGCTCCTCTTCGATCACGGGCGGGTGCCCAACTTTCATCAGGAACAGCAACACAAAGGTCCAAAGCAAGTAGACCGGCGGCTGATTCAACACAATCGATAACACTGCCAGTGCTGCGCATCCGACCGCCACAATTCGCGAGATCCACGTATGCGTCCTCCTACCTGCGATCGCGTAGAGCACGTGGCCTCCGTCGAGTTGGCCCACGGGGAACAGGTTCAAAGCCGTCACAAGCAAGGTCCCCCACGCCGCCCAATAGATCGGGTTCCACTCGATCCATTTCGGGAGCGCTAGCAGCTTGGAAATCAGGATGAAGAGCAAGGGATCATTGAACTGAATGCCGCTGCTCGCCGCAGACACGGCAGCGGGCGGGGCTGGAGTGGCGAAAATCAGGCCGACCATGGCAGCGGGTAATGCGAACGCAAACCCTGCCAGCGGCCCGGCTATTCCTATGTCAAACAACGCGCGCCGGGACTTGATCGGTTCTTTGATCTTGATCACAGCGCCGAATGTGCCGAACAGAGTAATCGTCGGAGGGGCAGGAATAAAGAACGGCAAGGTGGCTCGAATACCGTAGTGGCGGCACGCGAAGTAGTGCCCCAACTCGTGAGCGCCCAGGATCGTCAGCAATGTAAACGTGAACAAAAGCCCTTTGGCCAACGGATCAAGATTGCCAGTCACGGTTTCTCGTAGAACCGCCAGAGTGGGAGCCACCAGCGAGCCCATCACCGAAGAGTCGTCTTGGACTTGAACCGCGAATGCCGCCCCGGTGAGCGTTGTGCTTATCCCGGTGGTCACGAGCAGAACGGTGTGGAGCAGCACGCGAGGCGTTGATAACTCGATCTCGCGTGTTCGGACTACCGGTTGTGCGGGTTGAAACTCGGCGAAGAGATATGGCTGATCTGTGTTCTCCACAAATTTAGAATACAACCCTTGAATAGTTAACTGTCAACCGGTGAGCGGTTCGACTTCGATCGATTACTTGCGTGAAGAGTTTGATATCGGTGAAAGCGACCGGATCGGAAATCTCAGAGTTCCAAACCTGAAATATTCGAGATTCTTGATCGGAAGGATTCCGAGCTGAAATCCGAGAGAATCAATCCGCGATGCTTCTGATGAAACGAATGCCTCAAGGAACGAGACAGGTGGCCCAACTATTGGTCTATCACGATTGAAGTTCTTTTCCTGGCTTAAACCTGATGGTCTTGCCCGGCGGAATGTCGGTGACTTCTCCCGTTCGAGGATTGCGTCCAACGCCGCGCTTCCGAGGCTTGACGACGAACACGCCGAAGCCGCGCAGTTCGATGCGCTCGCCGCGCTGCAGAGCTTTTTTCATCGCCTCGAACAGCGACTCGACGGCCACCTCGGCCTTGATCTTTGGAACGCCAGTCTTATCCGCAACCTGATTGACTATGTCTAACTTGATCACGTTAGCCTCCGCTCACGACATGGATTGAAGCACTGAGAGTCCGGTTTAGTGAGGGCTGCATTATAGGAGCCGACTAGAGGAGTGTCAACGCCAACCCGTCACGTGTCAGGAAGTTGGGTGATTCACCTCTGGAAGAAGATTTTCCATCAGTACGTTAATCTTTCGGCCGGTTGCGCGAAATCCGCTCGCCGTCTCTGTCTCGAGCTTCGTGAACCTAGAATCCATTTCAGTTCGGAGTTCGGCGATGCCGTCAACCTTCTTGTCCAGGTCTGCAAGCCGAGACTGAACGCTTTCCCATATTGGACGCGTGTCTTGTAACCGCTTCTCGACTCTGGCATCGAGGTTTTCGAGTTGCGCTTTAAGGGCGTCCTGGCGTTCCTCTATGTTTAGGATCACGCGCTGACACGCCCGCAATCAATGGCGAGTCCATTTCGAGATTCTTGGCGGTTCCGCGGCCGGTACTCTTGCGCCTGACGGCAGCACCTGACGGCAGCAGCCTTCGCACTCTTGCTCTACTTTGTTAGACTGTCAGCGCTCGATTTCAGATTTCGAATCGAGAACCACGGTGGATCCGCTTCGACCTCTGAGGACCAACATGGCTACATCTGAAAGCAAGATTGAAGAAAAACCGCTGACCGATGGCTTGAAGAAACTTGTTGAGAAGAACGCTGCTGCTTTTGCCGGCGGTGGAAGCGAGCGCATCGAGCGCCAGCACGCCTCGGGAAAGATGACCGCTCGCGAGCGCGTCGAGTTCTTGCTGGACGACGGCACGTTCGAAGAGTTCGACCGCTTCAAAAAGCATCGCTCTCTGGACTTCGGCATGGAGAATCAGCAGTACCCGGGCGACGGTGTGGTTGCGGGGCACGGGCTGATCGACGGACGCAGGGTCTTTGTTTTTGCGCAGGACTTTACGGTGTTTGGAGGTTCGCTCTCGGAGACCAACGCCGAAAAGATTTGCAAGGTCATGGATATGGCGATGAAGGTCGGCGCGCCGGTGATCGGTCTGAATGATTCAGGCGGCGCTCGCATACAGGAAGGAGTCGTCTCGCTTGGAGGCTACGCCGACATTTTCTTACGCAACACCCTTGCGTCGGGGGTCGTGCCTCAAATATCGGCGATCATGGGACCCTGCGCGGGCGGCGCGGTCTACTCGCCGGCGATCACCGATTTCAACATCATGGTGAAGACTAGCTCGTACATGTTCATCACCGGCCCCGATGTGATCAAGACAGTCACACACCAGGAGGTGAGCAAAGAGGAGCTGGGCGGCGCGATGACTCACAATGCGATTTCCGGTGTGGCTCACTTCGCTGCCGAGAACGACGAGGACTGTTTGAGGACCATTCGCGAACTGCTCTCGTTCATCCCTTCCAACAACCTCGACGACCCGCCTCGTGTGGCGACCAGCGACCCATCGGATCGCATGGATGAGCGTTTGAACCGGGTCGTCCCCGAAGCGCCGAACGTTCCCTACGACATCCGCGACATCGTCCACCTTGTGGTCGATGACGGTTATCTGTTTGAGGTTCACGAACACTACGCGAAGAACATCGTGGTGGGATTTGCGCGGCTCGGAGGGAGACCGGTGGGCATCGTTGCGAACCAGCCGGCGCACCTCGCCGGCGTGTTGGATATAGACGCTTCAGTCAAAGCCGCGCGGTTCGTGCGCTTCTGTGACTGTTTTAACATCCCGCTGATCACGTTCGAGGACGTGCCCGGGTTTCTACCCGGCGTTCAGCAGGAGCACGGAGGGATCATCCGTCACGGCGCCAAGCTGCTGTTTGCGTTCGCCGAAGCGACTGTGCCGAAGATCACCTTGATAACGCGCAAGGCTTACGGCGGAGCTTATTGCGTGATGGCCAGCAAGCATATCCGCGCTGACGTCAACTTCGCGTATCCGACGGCAGAGATCGCGGTGATGGGAGCAGAAGGCGCGGTAGGCGTTTTGTATCGGCGCGAGATCGCGCAGGCTGAAAGCCCTGAGGTGGAATCCAAGCGACGCGCGGACGAGTTTCGCGAGAAGTTCGCATCGCCTTATGTGGCGGCCGAGCGCGGCTTCATAGACGAAGTGATCGAGCCGAGATTCACTCGGCCGAAGCTGATCCGCGCGCTCGAGATGCTCGATACTAAGCGAGATCAGAACCCTCCAAAGAAGCATGGCAACATTCCGCTTTAGTCATCTCATTTGTGATTTGTGATTTGTGATTTGCGATTTGTTATTTGCCATCAACTCCAAAATGACAAATCACAAATCACAAATCACAAATCGCAAATAACAAATCGCAAATAACAAATCACAAAGGACCAATGACTAATGACGACTGTACTAGTATAATCGGGCGGTGCGGAGGAGGGTGATGCTATGAAAGAATGTCCGACCTGTCGCCGATTTTTCCCCGACCAAAACAGCTTCTGCAGCTTTGATGGACTGAAGCTTATTCGGTCGGTTCAGAACACTGACGAGCTTGAGCAGGGTCAGGGTCAGCGGCAGATTCCTCCGCCACCCAAGCCGGTCCCGTTGCGGGTGACGATAATCGATCAAAGCGACGAGGGCCATCGGTCACGTAAGATCGACGGCCTTGCGCTTGATTTTGGCAAGCAGGGCATGCGCATACAGACCGGAACGATCGAGACCGGCCAGCTCCACATAATTCGCGACCACACCGTTGCGTTCAAGAACAAGCTTGACGTCGAGGTGGATTTACCAAACGCGACGATCAGGTTCACCGGGTTCGCGGCCTGGTACCGGCCGGAGGCGGAAGGTCTGTTCTGGGTCGTCGGCGTCTACATACGCGACATGGCTGCAGCAGATCGTCAGGCCTATGACGAGTACTTGAAAACGCTTTCGCAGAATGCGGAGACGCAGAGCGCGCCTGCATAGTCGCCGCGTAGCATAGACTTTATAGTCTGTGTCCGGCGGTTGCGATAGAAACGCAGATCACCACGCACAGACTAATAAAGTCTATGCTACGCCACGATTTCTGAAACTGGGGGCCGCGCCCAGATCGTTAAGCTGTTGTCAGCCCGATTTGATTTGCATCGTCAGAGCGAGGAGTTTCGAAAATACCCAGGGGGATTCAATGAGCAGCAACACTACGGACACGCGTAACTGGATCGAGCGATTGAGCAGCAAGATCCCGGGCTACAGCGGCTATGTCGACCGCGAACGCCGGCGCGACATCGATAAGCTTCACCGCGAGCATCTGGCGGACCGGCTGCGCGGGCTCAAGTCGCCGCTGACCGATCTGATGCGCGAGCTGACAAGCACCGGCCGGCTGTTTGAAGTCGGGCCGGTCGACGCGGCGATCAAGAAACTCGACCATCTCGAGAACCGCGTGAGGTTTGCAAGCTACGGTTATGCGGGCTTCTTCGATGTGGTGAAGATCGAGCAGGCGCAGTTGGACTCGATTTACCAGTTTGATCTGGCGCTGGTCGAGCACGTTGACAAGATCGAGGCGAAGCTAGCAGAGTTGAAAACTCAATCTGCAACCCCGGATGGTTTGAAGACCGCGTGCGCGGAAGTCACCGCCGAACTCGATCAGACCGGCCGCATCTTTGATGAGCGATACAAGGCGATTAACAACTTCGCAGAAGGGCAGCCGCCGGGCCGGCCGCTATTTGGTTAGTTTCTGGTTTGTGGTTTCTGGTTTCTGGTTCGACTCGAAACGGGCTGCGACCAACAACCACAAACTAGAAACTAGAAACCACTTTTAAGCCGATGGCAGAACATTGCAGAAACTGTGGCTTAGAGTTGTTCGCCGCGCAGCGATTCTGTCGCTCGTGCGGGGTGCCTACCGAACTATTATCCGAAGAGCAAGCACCCACTCGAATGATGCCTCCCCAACCTGCCCAACCTGAAAGCTGGGGTGCGCGCAGCGCGGCCAGCACCGCGCCAACATCGAGGCAGGAGACCAGCCCGGTGTACGATCCTTCGGCTGGCTATCAGCCGACCGTGCCGCCGATGTACGCCTCGGTGGTTCCGCCCTATTCTCCTCCGGGCAAGCGCTCGCCCGTAGGCTGGATCCTCGCGTTCATCGGAATGGGGCTGTTTGTACTGGTAGTGATCGCCGTGATGATGATGGCGCGCTTCGGACGCCGGATGGCGGATCAACCCGGCGGGAGGTCCGTCGCGAGTGCGCGGGCGGGCGAAACCGCGTTCGTCGAGGCGAACGCCGAAAGGGCCGATAGGGCTGGCGCTGACATTACCCTTACCAAGTCCTTTGCCCTTTCGGAAGCTCCAACGATTTCCATCAAAAACGTAAGCGGTAGCATCAACATCAGCGTTTGGGACAAGCCTGAGGCCGAAGTTAAGGTCACCAGGCGAGGGTCAGAAGGTGATAGAACCTTCACCCCGGTCTTCTTCAGCAACGATGGAGGCAATTTGGTCGTGCGAACCGCCGACCGGCGCGGAAGCTCCGACGTCCGATACGAGTTGAAACTGCCGCGCGATGTCGCCAGCCTTGAGCTCAACTCGGTGACCGGAGCCATCAAACTGTCGGATATCGAGGGCGAAATCACTGTTCAGAATGTAAGCGGTCAAACGGATCTGACGAACATCGCCGGTCTTTCCAAGGCCGGCAGCGTGAGCGGCAACATCAACATCGTGTTGAAAGAATGGCGTAATGAGCGGCTGGCGTTGAACGCCGTCAGCGGCAATATCTCTTTGCAGATCAAGTCCGACGTGGACGCGGATCTTGAAGCGTCATCGGTAAACGGGAGCATCTCTCTGGACGACTCTTTTGGGATCGCCGTCGAGAAGCAGATGGTGGGTCAAAGAGCCAGAGGCAAGATGGGAGACGGCGGCGAGACGCTCAAAATAACAACGGTCAGCGGGAACATTAAGGTCAGCAAGTAACGAAGAGGAGATTTAACGGGATGGCAATTGAAGTCTTACAGTATTTCGATCAGACGGGAACGGAGTTGGTTCATCGCATACCCGAGGGTGGCTCGACGGACATCAAGCTGGGCGCGCAACTCATAGTCCAGGAGAACCAGTCGGCGGTCTTCTTCCGCGACGGAAAGGCGCTCGATACTTTCGGTCCCGGGCGGCATACACTCACGACTAACAACATTCCGCTGCTGACCCGGTTGCTGTCGATTCCATTCGGCGGCACGTCGCCCTTCCAGGCAAGCGTACTGTTCATAGCGCGGCACACGTTTCAAGATTTGAAGTGGGGGACGAAGGAGCCTATAGCGTTTCGAGACACCGAGCTTCGAATGGTGCGGCTGCGGGCCTTCGGCAAGTACTCGATGCGAATCGCCGATCCGCAATTGTTCGCCGGCTCGATCGTCGGCACGCGGGGAATCGTATCAACCGAGGCGATCGGCTCCTTCCTGCGCGACATAGTCGTAGCCCGGCTCAACGACCTGCTCGGTGAGAATCTCAAGACGATCTTCGATCTGCCCGCTTACTACGATGAGCTTGCCGCCGGCGTGAAGTCGCGAGTGGCCGATGACTTCTCGAAGCAGGGGCTCGAGCTTGTCGATCTGATCATCTCGGCGATCACTCCCCCGGAAGAAGTTCAGAAGATGATCGACGAGCGCTCGGGGATGGGCGCGATCGGAGACATGAACGCTTACATGCAGTTCAAAGCCGCGCAGTCGATTTCCGACGCGGCCAAACAAGAAGGCGGTGCGGCGGGGCAGGGAATGGGACTCGGACTCGGCTTGGGCTTCGGGCAGGTGATGGCCGGAGCGGTCGGCGGCGCGCACGCTCAAGGCTCGGGCTCGGCCCAGACTCAGACCGTAGCGTGCGGGAAATGCGGAACGCAGAATCCAACCGGCGCGAAGTTCTGCTCAAACTGCGGAGCCACACAACAGGCTCCCCAAGCCGCTTCCGTGGAATGTCCCTCCTGCCACACGCAAGTCCAAGCCGGTTCCAAATTCTGCGCAAGCTGCGGAACGTCGCTTGTGCCTTCGCCGTGCAAGAATTGCCAGGCGCCCGTCCAGCCCGGAGGAAAATTCTGCGCGAGCTGCGGCACACCTGTGGAATAATCAAGGAGACCAGCCATGACAGCTTCGAGACAACCTGAAGTAAGCGTTCGCGAGAAACTCTACGTGAACGGCGAATGGGTCGAGCCAGCCGGCAAAGGAATGCTCGACGTGATCAACTCGACTACAGAAGAAGTGATGGGACGCGTTCCCGAAGGCGCCGCCCAAGACATCAATCGGGCTGTGGCGGCGGCGCGCGCGGCGTTTGATTCGTGGTCCGCGACGCCTGCAGCCGAGCGCGCCGGATTTCTCCAGAAGATCGCGGCGGGCCTGGTGGCGCGTCAGAACGAAATAGCCGCGATCATCGCAAGCGAAGTTGGAATGCCGCTTCCGCTGGCGACGATGGTTCAAGCCGGAATGCCGGCGATGGTAATGGGCTCATATGCGAAGCTGCTGGGCGACTACTCGTTCGAGGAACAGATCGGCAATTCGCTTGTGGTGAAAGAACCGGTCGGCGTAATCGGCTGCATAACGCCGTGGAATTATCCGCTTCATCAAGTCGTCGCCAAGGTCGCGCCTGCGCTGGCCGCTGGTTGCACCGTCGTGTTGAAGCCAAGCGAAGTCGCGCCGCTCACGGCATTCATCCTCGCGGAGATTGTTGACGACGCAGGGCTGCCCGCGGGCGTGTTCAATCTTGTCACCGGGCTCGGCCCCATCGTCGGCGAAGCGCTCGCATCGCACCCTGACGTCGACATGATTTCGTTCACCGGCTCGACCAGAGCAGGGAAGCGAGTCAGCGAACTCGCGGCACAGACCGTCAAGCGGGTAGCTCTCGAGCTTGGCGGGAAGTCGGCGAACATCATTCTCGACGACGCGGATCTCGAGAAAGCGGTTCGAGGCGGCGTGAGCAATTGCTATTTCAACTCGGGTCAGACTTGCTCGGCGCACACTCGAATGCTTGTGCCGCGCGAGCGCCACGACGAGGCGGTTCAAATAGCCAAAGAAGCAGCCGAGAGCTTCACGGTTGGCGATCCGCGCGAAGGAAAGGCGAAGCTCGGCCCGCTCGTTTCGGAAGTTCAACGCGACCGAGTTCGCAGCTACATCAAGAAGGGAATCGAGGAAGGCGCGACTCTGGTCACCGGCGGCGCTGAAGCTCCCGAAGGACTGGACAAGGGTTACTTCGTGCGGCCGACGGTATTCGCTAACGTGCGGAACGATATGACCATCGCTCGCGAAGAGATTTTCGGGCCAGTGTTATCGATCATTCCATACGAAGACGAAGACGACGCGGTGAGAATCGCGAACGACACGGTGTACGGACTGGCGGGCGGCGTGTGGTCTGCGGACATCGAGCGAGCCAAGCGCGTAGCTCGGCGGCTTCGAACCGGGCAAGTGGACATCAACGGCGGGAAGTTCAACGCCTTCGCGCCGTTCGGAGGCTACAAGCAATCGGGTCACGGCCGCGAGATGGGTAAGTACGGACTGGAAGAATTTCTCGAAACGAAGTCGCTGCAGTTGTAGCTTGTAGGGGCGGGCCTCCGTGCCCGCCGCTTCTCACGCGATAGAATCACAAAGCCAGTCATTGAACGAGGGGCGGCCACCGAGGGCCGCCCCTACAAGTATGTCGCGGGTTCGGAGCGGCGCGATGAAAGGCGCGTTTATTGACAAGCTCATCCGGCGGTGACTACGATCTGGTTTTGATTTCAAGCGAAGATTACTGACTGAGGAGCCGCACGAAGAACATGAAACTAAGGAACACGCTCACCCGCACCCTGGAAGAGTTCAAGCCCCTCGAAGGCAACACCGTGCGGATGTATGCGTGCGGCCCGACCGTGTACGACTACGGTCACATCGGCAACTTCAGGACGTTCGTCTCGGTCGACGTGCTGCGCCGTTACTTGAAGTATCTCGGCTATCAGGTGCGGCACATCATGAACATCACCGACATCGAAGATAAGATCATTCGCGGTATGCTCGCGTCAGGCAAGAGCCTCGAAGAGTTCACCGAGTTCTACACCCAGGAGTTTCTGAAGGATTGCGATGCGTTGAACATCCAGCGGCCCGAGGTCATGCCTTATGCGACGAAGCACCTTCCTCAGATGATCCAGATCATGAAGCGCCTCGCCGATAGCGGGCACACCTACGAGAGCGAGGGCTCGTTGTACTACAGCATCTCGTCGTTCCCTGGCTACGGCAAGCTCTCGGGGCTCAAGCTTGAAGGCAATATCGCCGGCGCGAGGGTCGATGTCGATGAGTACGACAAGGCTGACGCTCGCGACTTCGTTTTGTGGAAGGCAGCGAAAGAAGAAGGTGAGCCGCGCTGGCCGTCACCGTTTGGAGAAGGTCGTCCCGGCTGGCACCTCGAGTGCTCGGCTATGTCGATGGAGTACCTCGGCGAATCCTTCGACATCCACTGCGGCGGCGTAGACCTGATCTTCCCGCATCACGAGAACGAGATCGCGCAATCAGAAGGCGCGACCGGGAAACCCTTCGTGCGCTTCTGGGTTCACACCGAGTTCTTGCTGGTCGAAGGCGAGAAGATGGCGAAGTCGAAAGGGAACTACCACACGGTGCGGCAGCTCATCGAGCAAGGCAACTCGCCGATGGCGATTCGGTACCTGCTCCTTTCGGTTCCTTATCGCACACAGTTGAACTTCGTGCTAGACGGATTGCGCGGCGCGGAGACGGCGCTCGAAGGACTTCGCAACTTCCGGCGCCGCGTTGCGGACTTCGAGGGCGCCGTCGGCTCTCACCCGCGAGTGCAGGAGATCGTCACGCGCGCGCGCGAGGGTTTTGAAGCAGGAATGAACGACGACTTGAACACTTCGAAGGCGCTTGCCGCGGTGTTCGAGTTTCGCCGCGATGTAAACACAGCGATGGACGCAGGCGACTTCGGCGGCGACGATCAGGGAGTCGTGCTCGAGTTGCTAGCGCGGATCGACTCGGTGTTGGGCGTGCTGGGTGAGGAACAAGAGCAGATGTTGGATCCAGAGATTGAATCGAAGATCGAAGAGCGAAACAGTGCGCGCCGCAATCGGAACTTCGACAAAGCCGATCAGATAAGAAAGGAACTTGCCGGCCGAGGGATCATCCTGGAAGACACGCCTCAGGGAACGAAGTGGAAGCGCAAGTGAGACCGACGGGCTTTCGCAGCCACTCCGGCTTCTGTATCCAGAAGCTCAGATGTTATTGGAGACGCCCCGACATCCAATCGCTGTGTTGAGTCGCAACCCGGAAACGACTGGCGATAGACGTTGCTGCGAAATCGAGACCTGGTTGGCGGTTATCGGGGCCAAGCGCCTAATTCTGTGTGTTCTCTGACACGGCGGAAGCGAGTCGCCTTACGAACGCCGCGTGCTCTTCTGAGGCGAGACCGATTTGCAATTCGGCGAGGACCCGAGCGAGGTCACCGTCCAACAAAGCCGGCACGCACAAACGGAGTCCCGGGAAACCGCGGCTCTGAAAAATGCCATCCGCGTCCGGCAAGATGCGCGTGTAGCGTTCGGCTTCCAGCGCGAACCAGTCTATCTGCCGGTCATAGACGCGCCATACGACATATTCTTCGACTCCATTGCGCCTGTATGCGTTCAGCTTGTCGTGCAGATCATAAGCGGCGTTGCTGCTGGCGACCTCCACGATCATTTCGGGCGCGCCTTCGAGATAATCGTCCTCGCTGACGCGCGCTCTCCCGCCTGCCGCTTCAGGGAGCCACAATGCTACATCGGGTTGAGGCTCATTGTCGGTGTCGAGGCGCAGCGTCGTATTGTCTGCGCACTCTATTCCGGGTGTAGCCGCGCAATAGACACCTACCCAACCCATAATCTGGCCGTGTGGCGTGCCGTGATTCTTCACACGAACCGGTGACGGCACATACACGACTCCTTCAATCAACTCGGCCTTTTTGAGCGATGGCATTGCAACGTAGCGTCGTTCGAATTCCAACCGCGTCAGCCGGTCTCCGTTTTCTAAAGGCGGCGTATCGAGCGAGAGCCTTTGCCGTAGAGGAGGTCGATCAGCTTGTTCGTCCAACGCTCTCGTACTCATAGGTCTGCCTCGACTTGATGTTCCCTGGTAGTCGATTATATGCCGCTTGCCTAACCTCAAGCCATCTGCGGTTCGTGTTGAGCGGCGGCCTTGCTTTCTTCAACTGGGCTAAGCCAGCCGAACACGTCTTCGGTTTCACCGCCGATGATGTCGAAGAATTGTCTCTGAAGCTCGGCGGTGATCGGTCCGCGCCGGCCGGCTCCGACTTGAACCTTGTCCACCGAACGAATCGGCGTGATCTCGGCGGCCGTGCCGGTGAAAAAGACTTCGTCGGCGATGTAAAGCATCTCACGCGGGATCGCTCGCTCGAGCACCGGGATGCCCATCCGTTCGCATAGCTTGATGACAGAGTCACGCGTGATGCCCGGCAAAATCGTCGAGTAGAGCGGCGGCGTCATCACCGTTCCGTTCTTGACCAGAAAAATGTTCTCACCCGAGCCCTCGCTGATGTAGCCTTCCGGGTCGAGCGCGATTCCTTCGACGTAGCCGTTGACCTTCGCTTCCATCTTGATTAGCTGCGAGTTCATGTAGTTCGCCCCGGCCTTCGCCATCGACGGCAGAGTGTTCGGCGCTATGCGGGTCCAGCTCGAGACGCACACGTCGACGCCTTGCTCGAGCGCTTCTGGTCCCAGGTACTTGCCCCACTGCCAAGTGCATATGTAAGTGTCGATGGGACATGGGAAAGGATCGACTCCGAACGTGCCGTAGCCTCGAATGATGATGGGCCGCAGGTAGCATGCCTTGTACTCGTTCGCTAGCACGAGCTGGCGGCAGGCATCCACGATCTCATCATAGGTGAACGGGACCTGCATCCGGTAAATGTGCGCCGAGTTGAACAGCCGCTCGATATGCGTGTCGAGCCTGAAGATCGCCGAGCCGCGTTTTGTGTCGTAGCAGCGTATGCCCTCAAACACTGACGAGCCGTAGTTGACTACGTGAGACATCACGTGGATGGTAGCTTCCTGCCACGGGACCAGCTTGCCGTTTTTCCACACGATCGCGCCGTGTTCCTGCTCAGTTACCATATCGATTCTCCTGCCTTAGTGTGGGATTAGTTATTGATGCGGTTGACGCCATGTCGGTAGGTGTGAAGAGCACGAATCATCATACGAATCGGCGCCGGGATGGTCAAGCGGAGCGAAACCCCGAAAGACCGGTTTGATTTCGCGTCCAAGTAAGAATATCTTGTCACCCGGCCACAGCCCCTCGCGCCGCTGGATGAGGTTGTAGTGAGCGCCGCAGCGTAAGGGCTTGAGACGGGCGAACACGAGCACAACCATAGGTCATTCGAATAGAACTGAAACAGGAAAGGAGCAATCTCAAAAATGAAATGCCCAGTTTGCAGCGCCGAACTACCATCGTCGGCTAAGTTTTGTGGAGGCTGTGGAACGACGCTTTCGGCTCCACCGCCACCCTCACCTCCGGCAGGTGCGTCCTACGAACAACCGTACCAGGTGATGAATGCGGCGCCCGGTTATGGCGGCGGTTACGGAGGCAGCACGATGCCCGCCGTCAAGAAGAAATACAAGGTTCTCCGGCTAATCGCGGTGTTGATGAAGATACTTGCGGTCATAGCGGGTGCGCTGTTGATGATTGGTGGGTTGGTGACGATTCTGGCGGGAGCGGCATCAAGCTCGAGGACTACGCCGACGTTCCCAGACGCCGGTCCAACGGCCTTCTTGGGAGGGGCCGTTTTAGGCTTGATCATGCTCGTCTACGGTGTGTTCGTCTTCATCTTTCTATACGCGTATGCCGAATGGATGTACGTGTTCATGGACATCGAAGAGAATACACGCATGACGAACGAGATGCTCTCGGGAAGGAAGTAGAATGGGGTCCGTAGTCAGTAGTCCGTAGTCCTACTGACTACGGACTACTGACTACGAGTGTCCGAAGTTTAGGGCTTTCATCACCAGTTCCGTAAGGTAGAGCAACGCGACTCCGGCGAACACCATCAACGAAGTCTTCACGCCGCCTTCGCGAGTGTTCACCTCCGGAATCAGGTCCGAGGCTGCGACATAGAGAGTCACTCCTGCCGATAGCGGCAGCACGTGCGCGGATAGCGGGCGCGAATATATTGCCGTGTTCTCGAAAAGAAGAACGAGCGCAACTCCGACCAGCGTCGCCAGCCCGACCAGAAACGCCGAGGTTATAGCGCTTCGATGGCTTCGACCTGCGGCCAGCATCATCGACGCTACGGTGAAGCCTTCCGGGACCTTGTGCAGCAGAATGGCGATGAAGATCAACACGCCAAGCCGCGGGCTCACCAGCGAGGCCACCGCTATCGAGACCCCGTCGAAGAACGTGTGCACCATCAGCGCGCTCACCCCGGCCATCGCCGCGTGATGTTCGAGCATCGCCTCTTCGTGAGTCTCTTCGCCGAAGTGGAAATGCGGCGCAACGGTGTGCTCGACGAATTGGATGAGGAGATAGCCCGCGAGCAGCCAGATCATCGGCACGAGCGGCGAACCCGGCCATTGCTCGATCGTCTCAGGGACTATCTTCAAGAAGACCGCTGCCAGCATGAAGCCCGCACCCAGCGCGATAAGGTATCTGAGGGCAGTTTGGCCGAGCTTTCGCGAGGACACAAACAGGCCACCCATCAGGTTCGCAGCCGCGGCGGCCAAGCCGTAGATGATGATGATTAGCGTGGGTTTGCCCATTGGCGCTGTTTCCGCTCCGCTCAGCCAAAGTTGGGCACTATACCACAGTCTAGGCTTTGCTCGCGGAACTAATCGCAACCGGGCCAAAGCGCCCGGCCACCATACCCGCCCAACGCCCACAACCTCTTATCGTTAAATAATTTCACGCTTGACACTCCTTACTATCTGACGTACCATACGGCGGCATGGTGGAGCAGAGTGGAGCGGAGTGGAGCAGGCGATATGATGCGATAGCGAGGAAGCCGGTTGGATGCTCAGAGGACACTACACAGTAAGGATGGACCAGAAGGGGCGGATCAAGATGCCGGCTGCCTACCGCCGCTACATCGACGAGCATTACGGCGCCGAGTTTTATGTCACAAGTCTCACTGGCGAATGCGCGCGATTGTACCCGATGGAAGAATGGATGAGGATCGAAGAGAAGCTCCAGTCGAAAGGCACGAGCCACGCATTCGTCAGGAAGTTCCTCGACCGGGCGAACTACTACGGGCAGCTCGCCGAGGTAGACGCGCAGGGTCGGCTACTTGTTCACCCGTTGCTTCGCTCGAGCGCCGAACTGATCGGCAACGTTGCGGTGCTCGGATACCTGCACTACTTGGAGGTCTGGGAGCTTGACAAGTTTAAGGCTCGCATTGACAGCCAGCCCTTCACTGATGACGATGCCGCGAGTCTCGCGGCGCTTGGGATATAGCGCAGGTTATTCAAAGAACTGAAATCGATGATCAAGCCGTGGCTGCAAACGTCGGAGAGAAAGAAGAACTGCACGAACCTGTCTTACTCGCAGAGGTCATCCAGTGGTTGCGACCCGGCGAAGGAGGCATGTTCGTCGATTGCACGGTTGGACTCGGCGGACACGCGCGGGCGATCCTCGCTGCTTCGCCCGACACAAGAGTAATCGGAATAGACCGCGATCTGGAAGCGCTCGCCCTGGCGCGCGAGCGGTTGTTGATGTTTGAAGGCCGGGTTCAACTGGTCCACGCGAGCTTTGAAAGCATCGCTTCGGTGCTGGAGCGGGAAGGGATAACCGAAGTGCGCGGGGTTCTGGCCGATCTCGGAGTATCGTCGCTGCAGATCGAGCGAAGTGAACGAGGATTTAGTTTTGCCTCCGACGCGCCGCTCGATATGCGAATGGATCAAGACAGCGAGCTGAGGGCGGCGGAGCTTGTGAATGAACTCGCTGAGCGAGAGTTGGCGGATCTGATCTTTGAATACGGAGAGGAACGAGGCGCCCGCAAGATCGCTCGCGCGATCGTGCGGCAGCGCGATCGTGAACCGATAGCTACGACAAAGCAGCTTGCGGACATTGTCGTGCGAGCGCTCAACATTCCGGGACGATGGCGCATACATCCGGCCACGCGAACGTTTCAAGCGCTTCGGATCGCGGTCAACGATGAGTTAAGAGCGCTCGAGCGTTTCATTCCCGCTGTGATCTCGAAGCTGGCTCGCGGCGGGAGGCTGGCGATCATCTCGTTCCACTCGCTTGAAGATCGGATCGTCAAGCGCGGCTTTCTGCGTGAATCCGGCCGCTGCATTTGCGAGACGCAAAGATGGCAAGCAGGCGCAGGGCGCAAAGAAGCCGCCGTTGACGCCGTCATCTGCGAACATTGTGGTGCGAGCAGGCGAATCAGTATTCTCACGCGCAAGCCGGTGCGCCCGGCACCCGAAGAAGTGGAACTCAATCCTCGGTCACGCAGCTCCCTTCTGCGTGTTTGCGAGAGGCTCTAACAGGCAGACATTCCGAGCCCCACGTTGTACCGTAGGTTGTCTAACCTGCGGCGGAACCGCGAAAACCGCAGGTTAGACAACCTACGGTACATTTGAGGCGGACTTATGACAGACAGATTTTTCCCTGAGAAACAGATTTCAAACGTGCCGGTGGCGCGGCCCGTGAGTTCGCGCGTCATGGGGTGGCTCGCGGCGATAGGCGTTGCCGGAGCCCTGTTGTCGTGCGGCTTTGTTATAAGCGCGCGCCAGCACTTCGAGGCCATTTCGGTCGGATATCAGAGCGAAGGGTTGAGGCGCCAGTCAGCCCAACTCGAGGAAAGGCTTCGCCAACTGGAACTGGACTACGCGCGGGCGTCTTCGCCCGTCGAAATCGAACGGCGCGCACAAAAACTGGGGCTCGAGCGGCCCGAGAAGAAGACGCCGGACAAACCGGCAAATGCAAACGCCAACGTGAAAACCAGAAGGTAAGGTTCAGAGTTCATCAGGCTCGCGGTCAGTAGTCAGTAGTCCGTAGTCCGTAGTTTCTCTTTTACGGCGGACTGCTGACTACGGACTACGGACCACGGACGACGAACCGATGAACTTCCAAATTAGAAGCATGTCAACGAGTAATAGAGCTTCTGACAAGCGTCTTTCCGTTATTCAGGTCGTGATCATTGTGTGGATGATGGCGATCGGCGCGAAGCTCGTCTGGCTACAGGTCAAGCAGCACGACTGGTTACTCGCGCGCGCAACGCACCAGCAGCAAGCAGCCATCAACCTCAGCCCGATGCGAGGCGTGATCTACGATCGGAATGGCGACGAGCTCGCACGTTCGGTTGCTGTGAAATCGCTCTATGCGTCTCCCGCTGACATAACCGACGCTGGCGGCATGGCAGATACGCTTTCTGATCTTCTCGAAATCGATCGCGACGATCTGTACAACCGGCTAACGTCCGGCCGCGCAGCCGTCGCAGTCAAACGCAAGCTCGACGACAAGGAAGTTGCCAAGGTCGAGAAGCTCGGTCTGCCGGGACTTCGTTTCATAGATGAGATGAAGCGGTTTTACGTCAGCGGCGCGAGCGCAGCTCACCTTCTCGGCTTCGTCGACATCGACGAGCGGGGAGTTGGCGGCATCGAGCTGTCCTACGACAAGCTGATTCGCGGCCAGGGTGGCCGCTTGTTGTTGGACGTCGATGCCCTGAACAAATCCTACGATCACTCGGTCGAGGACCCGGTACCCGGCGCCAATGTTTCGCTCACCATAGATCTGGTCATTCAGCACCACGTCGAGAAGGCGCTTGCCGAAGCCGTTCGTTCGACGCGCGCGCGTGGAGGTCAGATCATAGTGCTCCGGCCCGCGACCGGTGAGATCCTCGCCCTGGCCAACTACCCGACTTTTGATCCTAACAGGGTCTCCGGGTCCACGGAGATCCAGCGCCGCAATCGAGCGGTCGAGATTGCTTTCGAGCCGGGGTCGATATTCAAGCTGGTCACCTATGCGGCGGCACTCGAAGAGCACCTCATCCGGCCCACTACCATGATCGACTGTGGCGGCGGCCAGATTCGTATCGGCGACCGGATAATTCACGATCACCCTTACGGCTTGCTGACAGCCGCCCAAGCGTTGGCAAAGTCCTCAAACGTCGCCGCGATCAAGATCGGGATGCTGTTGGGAAATGAAAGACTCGCCAGCTACATCGAGCGGTTCGGGTTCGGACGCCGCACCGGAATAGAATTGCCGGGCGAGTCGCGAGGGCTGTTTCAGCCGGCCAGCGAGTGGGGACCGACAACCATCGGCTCAATTCCGATGGGCCACGAGATCGGGGTCACGGCTGTGCAAACCGCGGCTGCCTACGCCTGCATCGCCAACGGCGGCGAATGGGTCAAGCCGCACGTGCTCGGCCGCGTCACGTCGTCTTCCGGAGATGTGCTTGAGGAGCATCAACCCGAAAGGCGCCAGGTCGTGAGTGAGGCCACTGCAGCCACTTTGAAGGCGATGCTCGAAGGTGTGGTTGTTCACGGAACAGGAAAAGCCGCGCGCATGGGAGGCTACAGCGCTGCCGGAAAGACCGGCACCGCGCAGAAGGTCGATGAAGCTACCGGGCGCTACTCGCAGACTCGCTATGTTGCGTCGTTTGCGGGCTTCGCGCCGGTTGAAAACCCCGAAGTCGCTTGTGTGGTTTCCTTAGACGAACCGGTGGGCGCGCATCTGGGCGGCGCAGTTTCGGCGCCAGTGTTCGCTCGCGTGGTTGCCGACGCGCTTCACGTTCTTGGCGTGCAGCCTGAGAACGATCCGCAGTCTCTGCTTGCGGGCGACTTTCAGGTCTATGACACTGCGGACTTCGCGGCTGAAAATCAGCCCGCGCGCGCGGACGAGCCGGTCGATTCGCGTCCGGCGCTTGATGTCTCAGCCGAAGCCGCGAGCGGCGATTCCGCATCTAAGCGCTACGGCAGCGTTGTGATGCCTGATTTGATAGGGAAGGGAATACGCGAAGCAGTGACGATGTGCGCGGCCCAGGGGCTGAAGCTAAAGGCGGCGGGCGATGGCGTTGTGTCATTGCAGAACCCTTCGCCGGGCGCCCTGGTCCCGCAAGAGACGATCTGCCGCGTGAAGCTTTCCAGGGAGGCCATCAAAAAGATCGCGCTTGAGCCCACGCTGAAGGCGCCGTCTTCCAACGGTGATCCTCCGCGAGGCAAGGCAGGAAGGACGAATTGACGCTGGAAGTTTTGGCAAAAGAGATGAATGCGATGGCCGTGACCGGGCAACTCGACATCGAAGCGCTCGACGTTACGCACGATTCGCGCGCCTGCGTGCCAGGGTCGATCTTTGTCGCGATTCGCGGCGAGAAGATCGATGCACACCGGTTCATACCGCAAGCGGTTGAGCGCGGAGCAATCGCTGTTATCTCCGAGTTGCCTGCCGGGAGCGAGAACGTGCCGGCGTGGATTCAAGTCGGTGACGCTCGCGCCGCACTGGCTCGTTCGGCGGCTGCGGTGCACGGATACCCGTCTCAACGGCTCAAGCTAGTCGGGATCACCGGCACGAACGGCAAGACGACAACCGCTCACTTGATTGACTCGATCATTCGCGCGAGCGAGGGGACTTCGGCGATGTTCTCAACGATCACTCACCGCGTCGGCAACGAAGCCGCTGCGGCGCTGAACACGACACCCGAGGCGTCGGACATCCAGCGGATGCTCGGGCGAGCAGTTGATGCCGGTTGCCGCTCGGCGGTGATGGAAGTGTCATCGCACGCGATCGAGCTTCATCGAGCGGATGCTTTGAAGTTCGCGGTCGCGGCCTTCACCAATCTCACGCGCGACCACCTGGATTACCACGGGACGATGGAAAGCTATTTCTTAGCGAAGGAGAAGCTGTTCAACGGCGGCCTCGGTTCTCAACCTGGCGCATCAGTGGTCAACGTCGACGATGAATACGGACGCAGGTTGTTCAAGTCTGCCAAAGGCGATCGGATAACCTACGGCTTCGGCAGTCGCACGGACGTGGGAACCGATGAATTCAAGCTTAGTCCGCGCGGGCTCGCGTTCACGGCCAGCACGCCGGCGGGCAGGGTCGAGATTGTGTCCGCGCTGGTCGGGCGTCCTCACGTGTACAACATCCTCGCCGCCATCGCCACAGGATTGGCTCTGGAAGCCAGTTTGGATCACATCGCAAGCGGCATCGCCGAATGCCCAACTGTGTCCGGGCGGTTCGAGCAGGTGACGCTGAACGGTTCGGCGAAGACCCCCTTCGCTGTCATCGTGGACTACGCCCACACCGACGATGCGCTGAGGAACGTGTTGCAAACCGCGCGCGAAGTGGCGGGCACTGGCCGGGTGATAACGGTTTTCGGCTGCGGAGGCGATCGCGACCGCACAAAGCGCGCGCCGATGGGAGAGCTCGCCGCAACCTTGAGCGACGTCGCGATAGTCACTTCCGACAATCCTCGAACTGAGGACCCGGAAGCGATCATCGAAGACATCGAAGCCGGCTTGAAAAAGGTAGCGCGCCCGTACGTCAAGCTGACCGACAGGCGCGAAGCTATCTTTCACGCGATTGGCGAAGCTCGCGAAGGCGACGTCGTATTGATCGCGGGCAAGGGTCACGAGACTTATCAGATCATCGGCGAGCGCCGGATTCACTTCGACGATCACGAAGTGGCCCGCGAAGCGATGAAGGGACGGGAAGTAGCATAGACTTTAGTCTGTGTCGGATACCTTCGCCACAAGAGCGATCACCAGACACAGACTGAAGTCTATGCTACTCCGCTGAACAAATGAACCTAGGTGAGATTGCAGACATTCTCGGATCGAACATACGCGCGGCGCGCGGCGCCAGCGAACTCGCCGAGCGAGAGCCGATCGGCTACTCGATCGACTCGCGCACGGTGCGGGCAGGCGAGCTGTTCTTTGCCATCCGGGGTGAGAACTACGACGGGCACCACTTCGTTGCAGACGCGATCGCCAGCCGCGCGCTGGCCGCGGTTGTATCGCGCGACTTTCTGGACTCGGACCCTGGCAGGCAGATTGATCCGCACAAGACGGCGCTGATCCTCGTCGACGACACGTTATCGGCCCTTCAATTTCTCGCGTATACCGTGCTGAAGAGCTGGCAGGGCGATGTGGTCGCGATAACCGGAAGCCTTGGAAAAACTACCACCAAGGAGATGATCGCGGCGATGCTTGCGCGGGTTGGCCGCGTTGTCAAAAGCACCGGCAATTTGAACAACTACTACGGACTGCCGCTGTCGGTGCTCAAGATGGAATCCGATGGCAAGCACGCTTCGGACTTTGATTACGCCGTGCTCGAGATGGGGATGAATCACAAAGGCGAGATCGCGCGGCTAACGGAGATCGCTCCGCCTGATGTAGGCGTCGTCACGATTGTAGCTCCTGCCCATCTTGAGTTTTTCACTTCGATCGATGAGATCGCGGAAGCGAAGGCCGAGATGGTCAGTGGCATAACGGCGGGCGGCACGGCGGTGCTCAACGCGGACGATGAGCGAGTGGCCGGGATGGCAGCGATGCGTAGTGACATCACCAGCCTGACGTTCGGGATCGAGCACAACGCCGATGTGATGGCGAGCGAGATAAGGCCAGAGGGTGTTGGTGGAAGCAGCTTTTTGCTCTCGACGCGACACGGGCAGGTCGAAGCCCGCGTTCCGCTTCCGGGACGCCATAACATTTATAATGCGCTGGCGGCGGCGACGGTTGCCGATCTGTACGAAACACCACTGGAAGAGATCGCCGCCGCGTTAGCCGAAACGTCCACGCCTAAGATGCGCGGCGAGGTGGTGCAATTCCGCGACGGCTTCACGCTCATCGACGACTCATACAATTCAAACCCGCGCGCGCTGTTTGAGATGGTCTCGACTGTGTGCGCGAACCGCGAGTGCAAACGCAAGATCGTCGCCGCCGGCGAGATGCTCGAGCTTGGCCTTGCCGGTCCGGAGCTTCATCGCGAAGCCGGCCGGCAGATAGCGCGGCTCGGCGCCGACAAGCTGATCGGTGTTCGTGGGCTCGCGCAGGAGATCGTCTTAGGCGCTCGCGAAGCAGGAATGAGCGACGAAGCTGCAGTGTTCACAGCTACTCCGGAAGAGGCGGCCGAGATATTGATTTGCGAAGCGCGCGCGGGCGACCTGATCCTTGTGAAGGGCTCGCGTGGGGTAAAGACGGAGATCGTGGTGGAACGGATGAAACAGAGATTCGAGAGGCTGCCGGACTGCGGCGAAGCGATGACTGGTGATGCTGCAACTGGAAGATGTTGAGACGCGAAACGTAGCGCATGCTGCCAGCTTGCGATCGGCTCAGAGGCTGAATGTTCTATTACCTGAGATTACTTCAGAGCATCGACAGCCTGTCGTTTCTGCGGGTATTTCAACAGGTCACGTTTCGCGCCGCGTGGGCGGCCATCACGGCGCTCGCGATCAGCCTGATATTTGGGCCGCGAATGATCAGGTTGCTGAAAGAGTTTCAGATCGGGCAACAGATTCGCGAAGAAGGCCCTCGCACCCACGAAGCAAAGCGCGGGACACCGACGATGGGCGGCGTGCTTATTTTGCTGTCGATCGTGATATCGACGCTGCTTTGGTCGGACCTGTCGGTTGTTTATGTCTGGATCGCGGTGGTCGCAACGCTCCTGTACGGGGCTATTGGTTTCGTGGATGACTACTTAAAGGTTAAGCGGCGTCACAACCTGGGACTGACCGGCAGACAGAAGCTGGAGCTGCAATTCATCGTTGCGGTCGCTTTCGGCCTGGCGCTGAATTATTTAACAACCTACAACACCCGGTTGAGCGTGCCGTTCTTCAAGACGTTCAATCCCGAGGTATGGTGGCCG
>JBGQGO010000010.1:0-24898 GCA_041497455.1 Blastocatellia bacterium
ACATAGGGCCGTACCTTCCCTTCTCTGATAGCCCTTCGGAACGGGTAGAGCAGCGCGTCTCCCGAATAAATCGACGGTCTCTCCGCGTGATTTGGAAACGCGACCCCAAACTCGTTCTTAACGACGGCCGGGCTGCTAGTAGTGAGGAAGTTAGCTTCCAACCCAAGCAGATCGCTGTGAACCCCTCCTCTCACACCAAGAGCACCGCTGCTATTGAGTCTTGCGATGAGTTGTTCACCGCCGGTCGCGTTCACGCCGTGTGCGATGTCTTTGCCGGCGATCATTGCGCCGAAGAACGTACCCGCTTCAATCCGCGACCCCGAATGCCTTTCTTGTGATTGTGTCTGCGCATCTGTCTCTGCTGCGCCGACAATGCAAAGAACAACCGCGATCACGCTTATTTTCCCGAGCCGGATTTTCATTGTTCTCAACTCCCCGCGTTTGCCGAGTCGTGGCCCAAGCCCGGCTCGGTTGATATGACATCACACGTTTGGGGCAGCGGCCGCGCGCGCTTCGAAAATCACCGGGCATCTAAGGTCGCAGCGCCCGCGCTTGTTTCGGTTGTCCTCATCAGAGGACCTTCAATCACAACCAGTCATCGCCGGTCTCTTCAACGTCCTTTCTCCTTCGGATCAAAACTGTGTTGAGTTGTTCACTCACACGCTTGATAAGTGCGAGCATCGTGCCAGCAAGAGGACCGCGCGAAAACCCTGGGGATTATGCGAAGAACGCGATTGTGGTTGAGCGATTGGATTGAGTTGAAGAGTTGAGATGCGGGGGTGAGAACAGCAGCAGTTGAGTTAGGCTTCGTGGTCAAGCGGGAGGATCGCCGGCATCACCCGGGCGATAATTGATAATGTCCTCTTCGGGGACTCCGGCGGCGAACGCCTCGTTAATCCTGCCGATCTCCGAAGCATGGCGGTTGGTGCCGCCGAAGTCATCGTAGTCGCCCTGCACAAGCTCGGGTTCAGGATCGCCGAAATGATCTCTGATGAGAACTTTCGTCCACTCGAGCAGCTCGTGCATACTGAAGTCATCGACTCGCGCAACCATGTCGAGCAGTGGAGTAATAAAGTAGTCCTTGTCCCCGAGCAATCGAAGGTTCATCTCACGCACGAGTTGGGAACCGCCAAACCCGCAGAGTGGATCATCGGGGTCCTGGGGATACTCGCCTTCGATACCAGCCGCCCCGAAGGTGAGCGCATTGAGAGTGAACCAGTAAGACTTGCCTTCGTTGCTGCCATCTTCGGGCAAAAGCCACACATCCTCCCAGACAGTTCTGCTTTCAGGAGGCTCCCAAACGTGAGGAATGTAATATTTCCACTTCATTGCACTGTCCTTATTAGAAGCATCGCTCACGGCTCCGTTGATCATGCGGCCCGGCCGCGCAGGTCGGACGCGTGTCAGACCTCATTGCGCAGTGCGAGTGCTATGCCACTACGCGATGACCGAAAACCAAAGAAATCACGCTGTCTCGCATCGCGTTCGTTGAGTTCCCGAGTTGATTCGGAAGGGGCGGTTCTCAGGCGTTCAAGATTCTCGGGTCTCGCATCGCGTTCGTTGAGTTCCCGAGTTGATTGGGTCGGGATGACCATAAACTCAACGCTTGATCGTGGCAAAGGTGGTATGCGTTATTGGTTTGTTGATCGACTCGCGTCTATGATCGGGGCCGCGGAACGAGACGCGCCTAGCACGCTGCTGAAAAACCCTTTTCCGTAGCCCAGGCGTTCACGCCTGGGTTTGCGAGCGGCGAGAACCAATCAGCCCGCTTCAGCGGGCTTCTCGAGTCGGCTTCAGCCACACCGAGCGGTCAAGACCAACGAAAGCCCCATAAATGGGGCTCAAAGCCAAACGTCCTTCGTACTTCGACCCAGGCGTAAACGCCCTGGGCTAGGGAAAACTCCAGACAAGACCGGCAGCGTTTTCCTTACGGTTCCGCAACCCTCTCCCAATACCTCGCCTTTTTCAGCAGCCTGCTAGAAGTCAATTCTGAACGAGACGTTCTTCTCCGCGGAAACGTCCACGCAGCGCTTGAATCTCTCCAGCACTTCAATCTCATGCTCAATCGCGGCGGCATCCTCCTTGGAGAGCAGGTTGAGGATCCGGGCCATTGTTCTCGAATGGCGAAGGAGACCGGACACAAGCCCGGCTATCTCCCGTGCTTCTCTTCCGGTGATTGGCGTGTCTCGGAGCATCAAGGCCGCCGAGAGTCGCCTGGCGGTAGGATCGTAGTCGTCGAGACTGAGGGGAACCGCCATATCGGTTCCGTCGCTGGCTACTCTTTCGGCGCACTCTTGCACGAAGCTCAAATAGGCCTCGAACCGCGCTTCAGACTCTGGATCCTTGTCGACGTAATCGAGGCAGTCCTGGTAACAACTGTATAGAATCTTATCCTGCGGGTCTTGCTTTACAGTGTTCAATATCTCGCCGAGCGCCAGCACGAATTGTAGAAAACCCGGAACGCTGGCGAGCCTTTGCCCATCAAGCTCTGCTGCCGCGGGGTCGTCTCCGAAGAAAGTAATGTCGAGTCCCATTTTCTCACCTCCGAATCTCCAGGTCCTCATCCCCTCGCAATAGCTCTATGCCAATCGATGGATGTTTGGATGATCGCTTCCTTTGGCGGCTTCCGCTACGTACAAAACCCGGCCGTCCACCGAGAATCGGAACGCAAGGATAATTCCCTCGAAGGAGTATTCCTCCAACTGGTCGCCAGTGCCGACATCCCATATCTTCACTCCGCCATCGCGGCTTCCTGAAGCCAACCGCCGGCCATCAGGTGAAAAGTGAACCGACGTGACAAACCGGCGGTGAGCCCTCATTTTGTGGATTCGCGTCCTCGTTTCGACATCCCAGGTACTGACCGTTCCAAAATCGTCTCCGGTAGCGATGAGCTTGCCATCCGGGGAATACTGCAGCGCGTGAGTCATGTCATAAAGCAGCGAACCCACCCGTTGTTTCGTTTCCAGGCTGTAGATCAGAGGCCCGGTGTAACCGGAAAGAGTAAAACCACCAGCGACCAAAAAACAGCTATCCGGAGAGAAGCAGACAGATGACACGCCACATACATGCCCTCCGTCTGAGAACGCCTCGTTCCCTATGGCGGGCCGCGCCTCCCATAATTTCCAGACCCTAAGCGACGTGCCTCCCTGCTCCGATGAGCCGGCTGCCAGCCATTGCCCATCCGGTGAAATATCCAGCGCAACAACCTCTGAGGGATGGGCAGGCGACTGATGGGCAAGCCAATACAGTAACTCGCCCCGGCTCTCTGTGTTCCAGACTACTACTGCGCCGTTGGCCGCACCCACTGCAAAGTACTGGCCGTCGGGAGAAAAGCAAACGGAGAGAAGGGATGACCCTCGCATGCATTCACTCAGCCGTTCCAGCCGGAATTCCGCTTCAACCTCTTGACCATCTACGATGGAGAATACCGAGGGAGCCGGCGCATCATCTATCCCGTCTGGATCCAGTAACACTCGAACGCGCTGGCCGGTACTCGCGTCCCACTCTGCCAGGACACCTTCGAGACTTGCCGTAATCAGAATCTTCGCGTCCGGAGAGAAACTAGCAAATGCGATGCACGGCGCGTTTTCGGATTTGCTGTCTTGTTCGTAGGTCATGGCACACGCACAAAGGTCACTCTGAACATGAAGACGTCTGGCCTTTCTGCCCGGATTGGTCGGCGTAAGCGGAACAATCTGCGTGTAAGATTTCCAACGCCGGGCTTCTTCGAATGCCAGCTTCAAATAGAGTGGCATTCCGTGTTCCTTTTTTGCGCCGCTGGTCTCGCCTTCAGCAATCGCGGAAAGCGCAAACTTGCTGAGCACTTCCCTTCTCTGATCCGGCTGCAGCGTTCTGCCCGCCTCCGATAGCCAGGCTTTCAGTAGGTCGTCCGCTTCTTCTTTTGGCATTGGCGCGAGCTTTTTCAAACTCGCTGAAGGGAGCTTTCTCTCGATCGCCGTCTTGCATTCGCCGGGCAGCGTGGACACAACCGGGCGCACGTGCTCAGGAAGCTCAGCCGACAACCAGATCAAACTGCGAGCGTGATCCGCATCCGAGAGTTGATCGAGCGCGTCAAGAAACACGATTAGCGGCTTTTGCCTAGTGGCCACGTTCAATCGCTCACCGAATTCCTTCACCAGTTCTTTGTAGTCAGTCGGAATCGTCTCCTCATCGCCGCCATAGGTCCGTGTGATTTGGCGACACAGACTCTCGAGCAACGAGCGGCCGTCCGAAGACGCGGGCGTCGCGCCAATGAATCTGAAGACAATCTCACAATCCACAATCCGCGATTCGCAATCCGCAATCGCTTTAGCCATCAGCGCGGACTTGCCGGAACCCGACTCGCCCCACACACCGAGCGGATGACGATCCGCGTCTTGAAGATAGCTTGCGATCGTGTCGAGCATCGACCTTCGTCCGACGAACAACCGCGCGCGGTCTTCGGCGAACGCGCGGTGATCCGCGGCCTCTTTATCGAGCAGCTCGATCTTTTCGAGCCGCGCAATCTCAGCCTCGATAACCGAAGCGAGCCGCTTCCACACATCGACGCAAACAGTCTCGGGAGCATTCCTATCGCGTATCAGCGGGAGGCACGTTTCCAGATTCGAAATGTTCTTGTTGTTTGTGCCATTCTCCCGCCTGTCACTCGCCGATCTTGCCCGGCAACTTCTCCCTCAATTGACGCGCGGCTCGCTGTTAGCCGTTACGTTGGCAAGCAGACCCTCAAGCTTTTCGGCAAAGTCAGGATTCAGCGCCCGCAACTCCTCAACTTGTGTGAGCAACCCTGCCCGGTCTCGCGTCTGGGCGCAGACGATGCCCAGCGCTCTGCGCGCGCCGGCATTCTCGGGCTGAACCTTCAACCGTAGCCCGCGTCTGATTCTCACACATCAACCTCGCGCGCGCCGTGACGCTTATCACTGAGCTGTCGGGTTGATTGGTGGTTGCTGGGAGAAAAGGGCTAGGTTGCTGGCGCATGATCTGACTTTCGCCGCGGATGAACCGAAGCCAGTTTTGAAGCTCCTCGCGTTTTGCTGGTTGTAGATCGGCCGCTTGCGACATGGCGCTCGATAGTCAGCCCCGGCTCTGGTCGCTACAAGTTGAGGAACTCAGCGAGAGAATATTGATACGTCCAGCGAGTCTGTGCAATACCCGGCGGCGACTTTTTTGAACTGACATGCCGGATGTGGATATACCAGAGGGAATGCGACAAAGGAAGTGAGCAGTAGGCAGACCCTAGCTAATACGGACTGCCTACTGCTGGAACGTTCGCGCGAGGGCGAAATCAATACTGACTGGGACGCCGCGGTAACTACAACCTAGTCGTGGAATGAGACGACTGGTATCGCGCCGCTTGCTGCTGCAAGCAGCTTCTATCCGACATTAGTCCCGAACGCCTGACTCGAATCTCAGGCTGACTGCGGCGTTGCGGTCATTGCCTAGCTACTTCTTGGGGCCGATCACTGAATCCTTTGCCGCCTTTGCGACGCGGAATCTGATGACCGTCTTCGCCGGTATTTGAATTTCGGCGCCGGTTGCCGGGTTGCGTCCCGTGCGGGCCTTGGTCTGCTTCCTGACGAGTTTGCCGATCCCGGGAATGACGAATTCGCCGGCTTTCTTCGCCTCACGATAAGCGATGCTGCTCAGCGATTCAAGGAACGCCACCGCCGTTTTCTTGTTGGTTCCGGTCGCTTCAGCCAATTCGGTCGCGAGTTGCGTCTTCGACAGCTTCTTTGCGTTTGCCATAAGTTCTATTGTCCTCTTTCTGAATTTTCATCTCTGTGTCTGTCCACAGGTCTTCTAAACTCGGGTGCGGTGTGAAGCCCGGCGCTTCGCTCGATAGGGCACGCCGATTACCGCTCAAAAAGATACCCCTGCTCCGGCCGCCCCTTAGTCGAGCCAGCAAAACAGGGGATTTCTGCGACGCGAAGATTACTACACCAGCAGTGAAGTTGCAACCAAAAAGCGCACAAAACCCGCAATTTTATTAAGTGAAATCGAATCTAAGCCAAAACGGCGCCTCATAGAGCACACGATTCGTGTCATCTGAGGGCACCTGAACTCACAAAGTACTCGCGGCGCCGACCGCCCGCGCAGATGGAGCAGATCAATACATATTGACTGAGGGTGCTGCAGGTGAGAGAATTCGGTCTTGTGATACCAGCTCCTGCGTCGTTCAACATATTCAACCGTCCGATCGAGAAGCATGCCTACTCGACTCGATGAGCACTTAAGATGTTACAGTTCAAGCAGCACCAATTCGAAACGGAGGAGCTTCCTCCAAGGTGGAACATCGGCATCGATCGTCGGCACGTCGCAGCTTACGTAGGGCTGGCATTGGTAGCAGGTTTCGCCGCAGGCTTCATAGCCTCGAGATACATGACTCGCAAGGAAACGGATGCGCCGCCGCTTGTTAGCGAGGCTCGGCCGCCCATCCGGCAGCCGGCGGCTGAGGCGCCGACTGGCGAGTTCCATCGCGTCACCCGCATAGTGCGGGCCGATGCAATCGAGGTGGAGGGTGTAGGGCCAGTGCGGCTCCTTGGCATAGAAACTCCTGACGGCAAATCTCCAAAGGAGATCTATGGCATGCACGGTCAGCGCGCCGTCAGCTTCGTCGAGAAGATGTTGCTCGGACAGGACGTGCGGCTTGAATTCGACACAGAAACCGGCCGCAATAAGGACGACTCGGGGCAGACACTCGCGTACGTCTACACGCGCGATGGCACGCTGGTCAACGGCGAGATGGTGAAGCAGGGTTTGGCGTTCGTGCGTGGGACCGAACAGTTCCGGCTGGCTAATGACTTTCGCGGGTTCGAGCGCGATGCGATGCAAGCTATGCGCGGTGTTTGGGGCTCCTCATCTTCATCAGCGACCCTGGCTGCAACGCCATCCACAACCACGACTCCATCACCGCTGGCCGATGACAAACAACGGAAGCTTTCGCCGCTCGCGCCATCGGCCTTCGGGGCTAACATTCCCGCCCTCTCGGGATCGCCAACCACTCCGCTTGAACCAAGCGTTTGGGTATCGCCTGGCGACAAGATGTATCACAAGTCAGGTTGTGAGTTTCTGGATAAGAAGAAACGCTCGGTACCATTGTCGCAGGCTAAGACGCAAGGTTTCACCGCGTGCAGCAGGTGCTATGCCTCGACCGTGCTTAAGGCGCCATAACCTATTGACTGATGCCTTATACTACTTCCGGATTGCCCCCTGCCAGCATGACCTTCGGCGCGGAGTAGCAGGCCCCCCGGCTTAGAACAAAGCCCGCAGGACAAAACAACGAGAACAGGATCTGAATCATGGACAGGCGATGCGTATCTGTCTGCACGACAGTCGTCCTTTCACTCCTCACCCTCGCGCACTCGGGCGCTGCAAGCACATCCTGGAAGCCGGCACTGAACAAGCGGCCAGCGGCGATCACTAGTTCGCGAGCGGCGGCCAGCACTCGATCACGGGACTCGAGAACTCCCATCGTGCGCGCGACAAAGGGCTGCGCGCCTTGCGCCGCGGAACTCGCAAAGAACAAGAAAGGCCAGCCCAATAAGAAAAGCGCGAAGACGGCCAAGAAATTTGCTTGCCATCCTAAAGACTACGTCGATCCGAAGATCGCAAGAAACTACAAGGCCGCGTTGCGTGATATGAAACGCGCAGGCATCAAACCGCGAGTAACGAGCGTGTGGCGTTCGTCCGATAATCAAGCGCAACTGCATCGGTGTTCGCTCAGCACCCGTTGCCGCCGATCCAACCCGGGCCTCTATCGCGCACTGCCCGCAGGTAAGTCCATCCACGAAGCGGGCTTCGCTGTCGATATGGCTGGCATCGCTTCTGGTCCCCGCGGCGACAAGCGGCTCACACCGCAAGGCAAGCGCATCGTCGCAATAATGAAAAAGAATGGTTTCAACTGGCGATACGGGCTGGCCGATCCCGTGCACTTCGAAGCCGATCCACGAACGCATGGATATCGCAGCGTCCAGGAAGCCATCACGCGAACTCAGACGACTTGCCAGGTGAGGCTTGCGAAGAACAAGACTCACAAGAAGGCGACCAACAAAGTCGCGGCTGTCCGCGCTCACGCTCCTGCGAAGGCGCGGCTGTCGGCTCAAGCGAACTCAACAAAGATACGTCACCATTCGCGGAAAGCCAGAGCGTGACCGCTTACACCAGTGAGAGCGCGTGTGGTTGACTTCCTTTACTTCACCTAATTAGAATCGCCGCTCCTGGGAGTGCAGGCATCCCTGCCTGCTTGCTCTTGAGAGAGGAGAGGCAGGCAGGGATGCTTGCGCTCCCAGGGGATGAGGTTACTCGGGTGAAACTATCTCTTCTCGATTGGTCGGTCATCGCTGCTTACTTTCTCTTCAATCTCGGAATTGGAATCTACTACGCGCGGCGAGCGCGCGGCAGCACAACCGACTTCTTCCTCTCGGGCCGCGACGTGCCGTGGTGGCTCGCGGGCACATCGATGGTCGCGACGACATTCGCAGCCGACACGCCTCTCGTGGTCACCGGCCTCGTCGCCAAGAACGGGATCGCTGGCAACTGGCTGTGGTGGAACTTCGTGATGAGTGGGATGCTCACGGTGTTCCTGTACGCGCGATTGTGGAGAAGAGCCGGAGTGATGACTGACGTCGAGTTTGCCGAGCTGCGCTACTCGGGCAAGCCCGCGGCGTTCTTGCGCGGGTTTCGAGCGCTTTATCTGGGCTTACCGATCAACTGTATCATCATGGGATGGGTCAACCTGGCGATGGTCAAGATACTCGAGATAACGTTGGGCCTCGACAAACGCGGCGCACTGAAGGTTGTCATCGGGCTTCTGATCTTCACAGCGTTTTACACAACGATCTCAGGACTGTGGGGCGTGCTGGTAACCGACCTGTTTCAATTCGTGCTGAAGATGGGGATGGTGATCGTGCTCGCAGTTCTGGCGGTGCACGCAGTTGGCGGGATGGATGCTCTCAAAATGAAGATCGCCGCGCTTGATGCGTCAAGCGGACAGGAGGGTTCACGGCTTTCATTCTTCCCAGAATTGGATTCTGTGTGGATGCCGGCGATCACACTGTTCACCTACCTATCCGTGAACTGGTGGGCAAGCTGGTATCCGGGCGCTGAACCCGGAGGCGGTGGTTACGTCGCGCAGCGGATATTCTCCGCTAAGGACGAACGGCACGGATTGCTGGCGACGCTGTGGTTCAACATCGCTCACTACGCGTTGAGGCCGTGGCCGTGGATACTGACGGCGCTGGCGTCCCTCATTCTTTACCCAGAGCTTGCGGATAAGGAGGCCGGTTACATCAGAACCCTGATGGACCCCAATGTCTTCCCCGTGTATCTGCGTGGTTTCATGCTGGCTGCGTTCGCTGCAGCCTACATGTCCACGATAGGCACCCAGCTCAACTGGGGCGCGTCTTACGTGATCAACGATTTCTACCGGCGGTTCGTCAAGCGCGACGGCCGCGAGCGTCATTACGTGATCGCTTCTCAACTAGTCACGGTCCTGCTGATGATCGTCTCGCTCATCGTGACATTCAATCTGGAATCGATCGGCGCGGCGTGGAAGCTGCTGCTGGTGACCGGCGCGGGCACCGGGACGGTGCTCTTGTTGCGCTGGTTTTGGTGGAGAATAAACGCGTGGTCTGAAGTCTCAGCGATGATAACCGCCGCGGGGTGCTCGCTCTTTTTGCAGCTTTACCTCAAGTGGGATAGCGATCGTCCGAAGGACTTCGCTTACTTAATGCTTGTCACCGTCGGTGTGACGACTGTCGTTTGGCTCACGGTTACCCTGCTGACTCACGCAGAGCCAATGGAGACGCTGGCGGCTTTCTATCGCAAAGTGCAACCCGAAGGTCCGGGATGGAAGCGAGTCACGCTACAGACAGGTCTGGCGCCATCAAGCGCGAGTGGTGGACTCGCGATACAGTTTGCGAACTGGTTTCTTGGATGCGTTTTGATATACGGATTCTTATTCGGCATCGGCTATGTCATCTTTGGCGAGATGCTGAAAGGCGCGGGCTTCTTGCTCGGCGGCGTCATCGCGGGCGCGTTGATCATGCGAAACTTGAAAAGCGCCGGCTGGCAGCCTTCTCCGGATGAAGCGGCGCAGGCTAAAGACGTGGCCGCGGCCGCTTGAGGGGTTCAGAGTTCAAGCTTTAGCTTGCGGCCGGCGAGAAGCAACTTAGTAGCGGAGCAAGATAGCGGAGCAACCTGAAGGTTGAACTCTGAACGTCAGCCTGACTGATTTATCGACTTAGGGGGATCATTTGCTCTTCATCAAAAGAATCGCCTTAGCATTACTACTGTTGAGCACGTCGAACGTGCTCGCTTCCCTGCCGGCTAACGGCACTCAAAAGCAAAAGCCGGCCGCCGCGGAGAAATCCTGGGTAGAAAAAACGCTCGCCTCGATGACGCTCGACGAGAAAATAGGTCAGTTGATCATTCCCGCGACCGTCGGAATGTTCCTGAGTCAGGACAGCGAAGCCTTTCAGCAAGCCCGCCGGGACATCTCCGAGTTTCACGTCGGCGGATATCACATGCTCGGCGAGGTGAACATCCTCCACGAACCTGCCGGCGTCGCGCTGCTTATAAACCACTTGCAAGAGCTGTCCAAGGTTCCGCTGTGGATCACCGCTGACTTTGAAGGCGGCGTCGGCCTGCGCTACATCGGCGCGACGCGGCTCCCGCGAGCGATGGCGATGGGCGCGACAGCGAACCCCGATATGGCCTACCAGGCAGGCCGCATCACCGCGGAAGAAGCCCGGGCTCTCGGCGTTCAAGTCAACTTCTATCCGGTCGTCGACGTTAACAACAACGCGCGCAATCCTATCATCAACATTCGCTCGTTCGGGGGAGATCCCTTACTCGTCGCGCGCATGGCTCGCGCGTACATACGAGGATCGCAGGAGCACGGTGTGATGGCAACGGCCAAGCACTTCCCGGGTCACGGCGATACTTCAACCGATTCTCATCTCGAGCTGCCGATTATCGACGTCGATCGCGCGCGATTGAACGCGATCGAGCTGCCGCCGTTTCGAGCCGCGATCGAAGAAGGCGTCGGCGGCGTGATGAGCGCCCACATCGCCTTGCCTCGAATTGAAACCGGAAATCTTCCCGCTACGCTTTCGCCAATGATGCTCAGTGGCGTGCTTCGAGGCGAGCTTAAATTCGGCGGCGTGATCTTTACCGACGCCATGAACATGCGCGGCATCGCGGCTCATTATCCTGAAGGCGAGGCCGCGGTTCGCGCGGTCAAAGCTGGCGCCGACATCGTGTTGTATCCGCCGAGCGTCGAGCAAGCTTTTGTCGCGCTCAAACGGGCAGTCGAATCGGGAGACATAAAGGAGTCGCGCATCGACGAATCGGTCCGGCGAATCCTGACCGCCAAGGCAAAGCTTGGACTTGATCGCGATCGGCTCGTTGATATCGGCAAGCTCGATAAGGCGCTTGGCTCAAACGAAAATCAACGTACCGCGCAACAAATCATCGAAAGCGCGATCACACTTGTGCGCGACAAGCGAGGCGACTTGCCGTTGAAGCTCGCGCCAGCACAAAAGGTGCTGTTTATCACAATGGTTGATAACAGCGAAGGTTGGCGCGACGGCGTGCCTGGCCGCGCTTTCTTTGCGGCGCTCTTAAAGCGCCATTCGAATTCGATCAACGTTTACGTTACCGACAAGACCTCTCCGGCAGAGCTTGAATTGATAGCGAAACTCGCGGCGTTCTCAGATACGGTCATCGTCAACGGGTTCATTCGAGTCTCGTCATTCAAAGGCTCGATTGATATGAGCGAGGGCGAGATCAACCTGTTGAAGCATCTGTCTGCGATCGAGAAGCCGTTCGCGTTCGTGCTTTATGGCAGCCCTTATTTGTTATCCTTCGTGCCCGAACTTCCGACTTACATTTTGGCCTACGAGTATTACCCCGCAGCCGAAGAGGCCGCGCTGAAAGCGGTGCTTGGGGAGATTGAATTCAGAGGCAGGCTCCCGGTCGAACTGCCGGGCTTCTATCCAATCGGCCACTCCGCCGCGAAGAGGTAGCATAGGGGCATGGAGTTCAGGCTTTAGCCTGGTCTTTTCCTTCCGCTAATTACAAACCAGGCTAAAGCCTGAACTCCATGCCTCTATGCTACTTTGACCGCCTTGATTCTCGCAGTGGCTTAGTGCAGCATTTAACCAAACTACACTTATGGAAAGCTCATCAATGTACGGCGACAGCGACGAAACCGAAGAGGTCAGAATATTCACTCTGGGCGAAGCTCGCAGCCTGGTACCGCGGCTCCGCAAGCTGTTGGCTCGGGTCACGAAAGAACGCGAGGCGCTGCTGGACATGCGAGTCGAAATAGACCTGGCGAGAGAAAAGGCCATCGAAGGCGGTGGCGGCAGTCCGCTCGGCCCGGCTTACATCGCCCACCTGATCGCGTTCAGCGAGGCGGTTCAGGAGATCGAATACCTCGGCGTCCACGTGAAGGATCTGCGCACCGGTCTCGTAGACTTCCCCTACGATCGCGACGGCCGCATAGTCTACTTGTGTTGGAAACCCGACGAGGATGACATAGCCTGGTGGCACGAGACCGACGTGGGATTCGCCGGCCGGCAACCGCTCACCGATGAGTTTGAATAGGCGGAACCGAAGGGGAAGTGGGGAGAAGTGCCTGATCCTGGTTTATGCCGACGCGCGGGGTTCTTCCTTTCGCGCTGGCTCATCGCGATACTTGCGGTCGTCGTCGCGATACCTCTTCTCATCGATCTCGCGAGGCTCGTCGCCGCGCATGCCAGTCTTGAAGTGACGGATGCCTTCGCCAAGCCCCTTGGCGACCTCCGGTATGCGACGCGCTCCAAACAGGATAATGATTATCAGCGCGATTATCAGCAGCTCGGGCATTCCAAGTGGACCCATGTTGTGCTCCTTAAAGTTGGACTCTGATGAAGGGATTCTATGCCTCGCATAAGAGAGTGTCAAACACGCTTTGTCGCGTACTTGGGATAAGAACGGTCCTGATGCCAGGTTGACTGGTTGTTTACGGCGCTGGACACTGGGGCGGGTTTCGCGCGGCACGAATTCTGTGTGTGGGTAATCGCACCGGCGATCGCTGACGGACATCTGCCAGGCTTACTCTCAAAACTCGCTGTGGTCCGCGCTCCCGGTTGTCATGCCGGTCAGTATTGCCCGGTCACATTCGTGCCTTCGCGCCGAAGCCAGAGCCGAGAACACTTTGCACTCCGCTGTTTTCGCGGACGAACCCGCCGCTGCTCGCTTCACGAGAACGAGTACCCTGATGTTCTTCGAGACCGGGAGGTTTCGGGCTTCGCCGATCGGTTCGAAGGTCTGCTTGAACACCTGCTTGTCGATACTCTTGAGCAGGTCTTCGCGCTTCAACGTCGCCAGCTTCAAGGCGCCGAGCGCGCCAATCGCTGGCGCGTGCTTTTCGAAGCTCGCCTTGATTGCTTCAGCCGCGACAACCAGCACAACTTGATTCGATGGGAGAGAACGGCGCGACGCAGACTTGGAAAATGCACGTCGCACGGGAGCGACGTTGAGGGCGCGAGCCTCAGAAACATCAACAACGGTCCCGGCCCATTCCTCGGCCTTCTGCGCGCAGGCGAATTCGCTACTCGGCCTCACGGGACTTTCAATCGGGTTCGAAGGATCGCTGTCCAGGTCCTTGACCACACTTAATTCGGATGCGGGCGCAGGGTGATAACTCGCACCAAAAACGTCGGCTATCTGTTGCCAGGCGTCCATCGCGGCGGCGAGTCTTGGGCTGAAACTGACTTGTACCCCAGCAGCTCTTAGCGAGAAGGGCAGGATGGCGAGGCCTAAGAACAGGAAGAAAGCTGTTCCCACCGGGGCGTGCGCTGATCTGTTGATTCGTTGCATCGCTATCTCTCGAAACTAAATCAATTTCTCCCGCCTGAGTGATGCCTTCCGAAACGGCGAAGAGGATTGAAAGTTCAACTTTTTCTACGCCATCTTATCTGCTTCACCGCGTAAGTGGCGCAAGAAGCAAGAAGGTTGCAGATAACTCCCGGAGATTGTGAAGACTCCGGAAATACCCCCAACTTCAGAGGCTGTACCAGAAGGTCCGGGAATACCCCCAACTTCAGTTGGGGGATCGTCAGGTTCAGCCTACGCGCGTGGTCGGCGACGATTGTCCGGTCCTCACTCCTCTCCCGCGGCGCCACTCGCGGCGCGAGTGGCGCCGCGGGAGAGGAGTGAAACATCGGCGGAGAGGAGACCGTGCTGCCGTAGGTGGAAATGAAACATCCCCCAACTGAAGTTGGGGGTATTTCGGCTTTTCACACATTCTCTTATGGGATGGGATGTTCTGAAATGCGGAAGCTAGAACAGGGTCGCCTGGTCCGAGTGGCTGCCCGTCTTCTTAAAATCAAGCCCAAGGTGCTCGTAGGCGAGGCGGGTCGCGGTGCGTCCGCGCGGTGTGCGATTCAAGAACCCCACCTGTAACAAGTAAGGCTCGTAGATCTCCTCGATCGCATCTTTCTCTTCGCTGATGGCCGCCGAAAGCGTACCGAGTCCGACTGGCCCGCCGTCAAACTTCTCGATGATCGTCAGCAGGAGTTTGCGATCAACCTCATCGAGCCCGTAGGTATCCACTTCCATACGATCGAGTGCCTTGTCTGCCACGTCGGCGGTTACCTCCCCGTCGTGAAGCACCTCAGCGATGTCACGCACTCGCCGCAACAGGCGGTTCGCGATTCGTGGCGTGCCGCGCGACCGCTTGGCTATCTCGTGAGCACCGTTCGCCTCTACCTTCACACCGAGGATGTCAGCAGAACGGTTTACTATCACTTCCAAATCGGCGACCGGATAGAAATCCAGATGAAGCGGTATCCCGAAGCGCCCTCGCAGCGGCGCGCTGATAAGCCCGGCTCGCGTAGTTGCCCCTACCAGCGTGAACTTTGGAAGCTCCAACTTTATCGATCGAGCCGAAGGTCCCTGCCCGATTATGATGTCCAACTGATAGTCTTCCATCGCCGGGTACAAGACTTCTTCGATCGTCGGGTTGAGCCGATGAATCTCGTCGATGAACAACACGTCGCCTTCAGCAAGATTCGTCAGCAGCGCGGCAAGGTCGCCCGCCTTCTCGATGACGGGACCGGCGGTGGACTTGATGTCACTACCCATCTCATTCGCAATGATGTGCGCCAGCGTAGTTTTGCCGAGCCCCGGCGGACCGTAGAGCAACACGTGGTCGAGAGCTTGCCCGCGCTTGCGAGCGGCTTGAATGAAGATCGACAGGTTCTCTTTAGCCTTGTGCTGGCCGATGTACTCGCGAAGCCATTTAGGTCTGAGACTCAACTCAAACTGTTTCTCGTCGTCGCCGTCAGGGCCTGCGGAAATGATTCTGTTTTCGACCATCGGAACAAAACTCCTGCGCGTCGAGTGCGGCGTTTCTGATCGCGCAGTTTACCATAAGTTGTGGCGCCGCCGAATAGCGTTACAAAATCTGGGACAGCCGCTATAATTTTCCCAACGCATCAATGACAAAGCCGCCTGAAGAAGGAAGAATCTGGGAGTGGCGCGCGTTTGGGCGAATCAACGAGACGCTCGCCGCCAAGGTTCGCGCGTATCCGATCAGATTTGGGCTCAGCGATCTTCGCGGCGATGACATTTACCTGATCGCTCCGCACAGCGATCAGAACGTCAAGCTGCGCCGATACGCAAGCGGGTGGGTGCTCAAGCTCAAGCTGCTGTTCGAAACCAAGGCGGGACCGTTCGATCTCTACATTGAGAGTGCAGAGTTCACCTACCATTTCCCCGTTGCACTCGATAGGCTGAAAGACGCCGCGCGGTTGCTGGGCGTCACCCTGCCGGCAACCGCTCTCTCAATTGGTAGCTTCGCTGAGGCAGAGTTCGTGAAGGCGCTGGCAGAGTCGTCTCCGGCGCTCACTGAGACGAGAGTATCCAAGAGGCGATCGCAATATCAGTTTGAGAATGGATGGCTGGAGCTGGCCGACGTCAAGTTCGCAACGCGCAGCATTCAATCAATATCGATTCACTCACCTGACATCCAGGTCGTAAAAGAAATGCTGGAACGCTTGCAACCAGGGGATGAGTTGGAGCCTATGAACTACATCGAAGCGTGCAGGCGTTGGGGTTGAGCTGTTAAGTAGGATGTAGGTTAGCGGGGGCGGCACCTATTTGGACTGCGCCGCCTATTCCGCCTTCAACGACTGTCGCATGGGTGGCGGCGCTTTTGCATATTTAGAGTGAGCGACCGCAGAACCAGGTCTCTTGGTGGTGTCTTCTACACGCAAACAAAAGCGCCGCCACGCATGCGATAGTCGTTCAATGCGGAACAGGCGGCGCAGTCCAAATAGGCCGCCGCACTCCAAATAGGACGGACTACGGTACATCTTCCTCACTTCAGCCGTGCGCCGTTCGGCACGTCTTCGCCAAACGTCGCGAGCACCGGCCGGCCGTCTTCTCCAACCGAAGCCGCCAACAACATTCCGTTAGACTCTAATCCGCGGAGCTTCCGAGGAGCGAGGTTCGCCACTACGATTATCTTTCGCCCCACAACATCCTCAGGCGCGTAGTGCTGCGCGATGCCTGCGAGGATCTGCCTCGGCTGCGCTTCTCCAAGATCAACAATCAGTCGCAGCAGCTTTTCTGTTTTTGGCACCTTCTCGGCTTCGAGCACCGTCGCCGCGCGAAGCTCGACCTTAACGAAGTCATCTATCGTGATTACCTGAGCGGTTGGCGGCGCGGCGCTCTCAGTCACTGCCGCTGCCGGTTGTTCGGCAGCGCTTTCTTGCGGCCTGGTCTCTCCGACGACAGGCGCCGCCGTTTCACTTTCGATCTCTGTCATTATTTTTTCCTTATCGAGTTTCGGGAACGCCGGACTGATGCGATCGATCTTCGACACATCGATCGCCTCGCCCCAAGTAGCTTCGTTCGGATCGATCCGAAGCGGATCACCTGCAAGCCCCATCTGATTCCAGATCTCGCGCGAGGTCACAGGCAGTGCCGGAGCAACGAGCAACACCAGATGCCGCAGCGCTTCATACGCGGTCGCCAATACGTTCTCGAGTTGTGGCCTCGCGGATGGATCCTTTGCGAGCTTCCACGGCTGCTTGTCGGTGATAAACTTGTCTACCCGCGCGATACCCGCCCAGGCAGCTTCGAGTGCACGTGAGAAGTTCAACGCGTTAAACTCTCCGTCGAACCTTCTCTTCGATTCCACGATCTGAAGCATCACTTCCTCGGCATCCCCGGTCTCATAGCTCTCGGGACGCGGCGGGACGCCGCCGAAATAGTTTCTGATCATCGTCAGCGTGCGGCTCGCAAGATTGCCAAGCCCATCCGCCAGATCAGAGTTCGCTCGATCGATCAAGCCTTGATAAGTCACTTCCCCGTCCTGCCCGAACGCCACCTCGCGAAGCAGGTAGTATCTGATCTGATCGTTGGTGAAATACCGATGCAACACGTCGAGCTGAATCGCATTGCCCAGGGTCTTGCCCATCTTCTGCCCGCCGCGCAGCAGCATCCCGTGAACGAACACCTTGCGCGGCAACTCGATTCCCGCGCCCATCAGGAATGCGGGCCAATAGACCGCATGAAACCTCAATATGTCCTTGCCGACCAGATGAAGCGCCGGCCAATACCTGTCGAAGTCTTGATACCGGTGGTTGCCCCAACCTAGCGCGCTGATGTAATTGGTCAACGCATCGAGCCAGACGTAAATCGTGTGGCTCGGATCACCGGGAACTGGTATGCCCCACTTCACCGACACGCGGCTGATCGAGAGGTCCTTCAGTCCGCCGGAGACAAACGAGATCACTTCGTTGCGGCGAACGTCGGGCTGCACAAACTCCGGCCGCGATTCATACAAGTCGAGCAGCGGCTGCTGAAACGCGGACAGCTTGAAGAAGTAACTCTCCTCCGCGATGCGATCGAGCGGCCGCTCGTGAACAGGGCAAATCGGCTCGTCCGTCTTGGTATCGACATCCTTGAACTCGTTGCAGTAGCCGCAGAACCACCCCTCGTAGCTTCCCTTGTAGATGTATCCGCGTTCGTCGAGTATCCGCCACAGCTTCTGCACGCTCTCCTCGTGATGAGGATCGATAGTGCGAATCCAACGATCATATTCGACACCGAGGCGGGCGAACGCCGCCTTGAATTCATCGACCACTTGATCGACGTGCCGCCTCACCGGAAGCCCTTTAGCTTCGGCGGCGCGCTCGATGTTGATCCCATGCTCATCCGTTCCGGTCAGAAAGAACGAGTCGACGCCGCGCTGCCGCTTGAACTTCGTAAGCGTATCGACAACCAGCGTGGTGTAGGCGTGGCCAAGATGAGGCTTCGCGTTGACGTAGTAGATAGGAGTCGTTACGTAGAAGGTGTTTTCTCCCATGCCAGGGCTACTCATTTGCTTTCAAGGTTGGAAAAATAACAAATAACAAATCGCAAATCACAAATAAAAAATCCTGAACGCGCGATTTTCTATTTGCGATTTGCGATTTGTCATTTTTTATTTTCGTTCCGGGAGTCATCCTCTGTGCCCCAGAATAAGCGCCATCGCCTCCGCGCGCGTCCGCTGATCTTTCAAGAATCCCCCTCGTAGCGCGCTTGTGACCGCCTTCGCGCCTGGCTTCTTGATGCCTCGCATCTCGATGCACATATGCTCGGCTTCGATCACGACCATCACTCCCGTCGGCCGCAGCATCTCCTCGAGCAAGTCCGCGATCTCGGTGGCGAGCCGCTCCTGAATTTGAGGCTTACGCGCCATAAGGTCCGCCACCCGCGCGAGCTTTGACAATCCCACGATTCGCCCGTCCCTCGGAATGTAAGCGATGTGCGCCACTCCAAAGAACGGCAACAGATGATGCTCGCAGATCGAGTAGAGAGGAATGTCTTTGACGATCACCATTTCGTCGTGAGTCTCGGCCGGTATCACGTGAAGGAACTCGCGCGGATCGGAATGCAGGCCGGCGCAGATCTCTTCATACATCAGCGCGACTCGCCGCGGGGTGCCTTCGATGCCGGGACGGTTGGCGTCTTCCCCGATGCCTTCAAGGATCAACCGCACGCCCGCTTCGACCTTGGACAGATCAAAGGCGTTCCGCTTCACCGGCTGTTCCGGCTCGTTGCTCTTCTTTGAGTTCGCCATCTTATCCGTTTGCCTTATCGTCCGGTTTCACTCGGTTTCTATACGCTGCCGCGGCTGCTGCATGCACTTCCAGGAAAGGCGCCTTCGCTGAAACGGCCACTCGCGCGCAGTCTTCGTATTCAGGCTGAAAGTGTAGCGTGCGCGCGCCATCACGCGCTACCTTTATCCGCACCGGCCCGTACTGGGTCTCAACCGTTTCGATCGTGCGTTCCAGCACCCGCCGCTTCGCTTCGTAGTAGCGGACACCAAGCGTCGTAGTCTCGGCCAGCAGCATATCGATCGCCGCGTCAACAGTCTCGAGCTTGCACAGAACCGTGAGCAGAACCCCCGGCCTATCCTTCTTCATCTGAACCGGAACCATGAACACATCGAGCGCTCCGAGCGCGAACGCGCGTTCCATCACAAAGCCGTAGACCTGCGGGTTCATATCGTCGATGTTAGTCTCGATGACCACAATCGTTTCGTCAGAGGTAGCATAGACTTTAGTCTGTGCCTGTGTCGCGGGTCCCGACCCAATAATCTCCCCAGAGTCCGCCTCTCGATGTGGCAGCATCGAGTCCGCTACGGACGAGTCCAACTCATCTACTTCCTCGATCTCACCAATCATCAATCGCAACGCATTCGGGAAACCTTTTGGATCACGCGACCCCGCGCCGTATCCAACCTTCGTGATGCTCATCTGCGGCAGCGCACCGAACTCCGCGCAAAGCGTCGCCACGATCGCGGCGCCGGTAGGCGTCACGAATTCGCCTTCAAGCTCGCCCGCGTACACGGGCACGCCGCGTAACAGTTCCGCCGTCGCCGGAGCCGGAATCGGCAATCGCCCGTGTTCAGAGTTCACCGAACCGCTTCCCAATCGAAGCGGCGAGCAGAAGAATCGCTCGACGCCGAGGAGCTCGAAACCGATCATCGCGCCTACGACGTCCACGATCGAATCGACCGCGCCGACTTCGTGAAAATGAACCTTGTCCGGAGTCGTCCCGTGAACACGGGCTTCAGCTTCGGCCAGGCGTTCGAAGACTCGAATCGCTTGATTTTTAACGTGACCGGTTGCGCTCGACCCAACAATGATCGAACGAATGTCAGCAAGCGTCCTCGCCGGCTGAGCGGTCTCGTCTACTTCGACATCGAACTTCGCCGCCGCGATGCCGCTTCTCTCGACACGCCGGCTCTTGATCTCATAACCGTCGAGCCCGAGCGACGCCAGTTGTTGCTTCAGCGATTCCAGATCGACGCCCAGATCAAGCTGCGCGCCGATAATCATGTCGCCGCTCACGCCAGCAAAGCAGTCGAAGTACACGGCTCGCATCAAGCTCGCTCCTCAATACCCATCGCTCTCCGCCTTTGCGTCTTCGCGGATCTTTGCGTCTTTGCGCGAAGCGCCCCCTCGGAATTCATTGCGCCCTCGGACGACGCGAAGCCGCAAAGAGCCGATTTCACCCGCGCTCCTTCAAAAACTGCGGCAGCAATTCACCGGACTTGCCGAGCAACGTCACATCGGCGATGAACGAAATATCAGTCATCTCCGCATTCACTTCAATCACTCGCGCTCCACGCCGCTTCGCCGTTATCGGCAGCCCCGCAGCCGGATAAACAACAGCCGAGGTTCCGATCACAAAGAACAGATCAGCGCGCGCAGCCGCCTCTTCCGCGCGCTCGAAGACACCGCTAGGCAGCATCTCACCGAACAGCACTACATCAGGCCGAGCGGGTCCGCCGCACGCAAGGCAGCGCGGCGGATTCTCTTCAAGGGGCGTCTCACGCGCTTCGAACGTGCTAGCGCAGCGCAGACACCGCGCCCGCCAAATGTTCCCGTGCAACTCGAGGACGTTGAGGCTTCCAGCCGCGCGATGCAGATCATCGATGTTCTGAGTCACCAGCGTAAAGTCTTCGAACCTCCGCTCCCATTCAGCAAGCGCGTGATGACCAGGATTAGGCTCGATGTCCGAGAGCATCCCACGGCGATAATCGAACGACTCCCACACGAGTTTAGGATCTGTCGCGATGAGTTCCGCCGAAGACAATTCAGTGACCGGCCTTCCACGCCACGTCCAGATTTCGCTATCGCCTCCCCCTCGAAAAGTGGGCACCCCGCTCTCGGCGGATATGCCGGCCCCGGTGAGCACGGTGACATTCCGCGCTTGGTCGAACATTGAAAGGAGTTCGTCTGTGACGTTTGTCAGAACCATCGCGATTATCGATGCCAGGTAAAACCCAGATGCTATAGACCGGCGTCCGTGCCATCGCTTACGTCTCCGGTTCTCTATTCAAGCGAATGGTTAGGCAGGCGATTCCGAATCTCATCCCGAACAAGCGTGGCGAGACCGAGGGCGGTTTCGGCGTCCGTTGACGTCAGCCCCGGGTAGTCTCCGGGGTAGCGATAGTCGACACCAAACGGCGTTAAGGTCTTTGCCTCTGCCAGAATTTCGGGCAGGTCAGGAGCCACCTCGGCAGCCAGGGCTATGAGCTTTGCAATGTCGTGGGTCTTTGGAAACTCAATTTGATGCCAAACCAAGAATGCCTTGAGGTATTTTTCAGCCGCCTGCTGCGCGTGAAACGCCGCTTGAAACAAGTAGTCGTCACCGGCTTTTAACAAGAGCCCGGCCGCCTTGAAATCGCTCTCGGCTTTCTGGACCCATTCGCGAGTGAATTCGAGTCTCACCTCTTCAGGTCGCTTCATAGATGACTATTCCGTACTTGTTCGCGGGAAACGCCAATCCACCGATGACGTTTTTTGTCTCTTCGAATCGTTCAGGTTCCATGGGAAAAACATCGACAGGAATGTCAAGGCTTCCTAGCGCTGCACGCAACCGCGTACTCTCTTCGCGCGCGTTAGTGAACCCTCGCTCGATCACCAGGAGATCCAGATCGCTGTCTGGCCCCATATGACCTGTAGCCGCCGACCCGAACAGGATGATTCTTTCCGGCCGCGTTACGGCAAGGATGCGATCAACCACTTCTTGAATCAGATTCTCGTCAATATCCATAAACTACCTCGGAACCGCGAGTAGCATTGCGTCCAGCAGAATCTTCTCTACGGAGTCATTAGGGTAAAGTGCCGGGAGAGCGTTGGCAAGGCGGACGAAGCCAGCAAGCCCGCATTGACCATTTACACTTGCATGATATGGAATTGGTTTTCGCTGCTGGTTGCCGGTATATTGTTACTCACAATGTGAAGGACTTTAGGGCTCGGAGGAACTCGGCGTAACCGCCATAACTCCAGGCAATTTCCTGAACTTGATTCGGAGCCAACCATGAGCACGCTAACGATCGACCTGCCGGATTCGCTGAAGCAGAGCATCGAAGACCTCGCTGCCAGAGAGGGCTATTCAGTGAGCCAGTTTCTGGCCAGCGCCGCCGGTGAAAAGCTGGCCGTGATGATGACGATGGATTATCTGCGGCGCGAAGCGGCCTCCGGGCGTCGCGAAGATTTCGACCATTACCTGAAAGCCGTACCAGACGTAGTCCCATCGGAAGACGACCGGCTCAATTAGAAGCTTCGACAACGTTCGACATCCAAGTCCGGCCGCGTTGCTAACCGTGACGGCCAATCCCACCAACGCAGTTGGTGGTGCGTTCATACTCAGCCTATACGGACGGGAACCGCCGCTCCCCGAATCCCACCAACGCAGAGACCGTGTGAAAACTCCGGGAATACCACCCACGGCAGTGGCTGGATCGTTCAAGTCCAGCCTACATCGGGTCGCACCGAGATTCCCGTTTTGCCCTCTCTCCCCTCGCGGCGCGAGGGGAGAGATATACCAAACCGGGGGAGCGGCCCGCCGTCTTGTGTAGGCTGCACTTGAACACGTCCCAAACAGAAGTGCAAAAAGAGTGATAGAATGCACGACCAGTATCCCCCGTGAACAGTTACGGCCAAGCAGAAGCCGAGGTTCTAGTAGCGCTCTCACACCACGAGACCTCAAGAATTGACCCCTTGCAGGGCACGGAGGTTGTCGTGGCCAAGCAGCAAGCAGTAGGAGTTGGGGGCTTGACGGTGAGAGCGACCTTTCAACCAAGCAGAACTGCTGAGCAATGCTTGGCACGGGCTTATGATCGGTTGTTGCCAATCCGTCGCGCCTCCCTGAAGACCAGCAGCCCGAGCAGAGGGCTCCAACAGGAGGGCAGCTATGATCAGAACGCAAGCAGCAATCTACGCACGGGTGAGTTCGGAACAACAAGCAGAGTCCAAGACCATCGACAGTCAAGTGCATGCACTGCGAGAGCGGGTTCAGGGTGACGGACTTGAGTTGCATAGCGAGATGGAGTACATCGACGCGGGCTATAGTGGAGGGACGGTGATCCGTCCGGGGCTCGAGCGATTGCGAGATGCAGTGGCGAGCGGAATGGTTGATCGGCTCTACGTTCATTCGCCGGATCGACTGGCGCGCAAGTACGCTTACCAGGTGTTGCTGTCAGACGAGTTTGGGCGGAGCGGAGTCGAAGTGGTGTTTCTCAACCGAGAACTGGGCCACACGCCTGAGGACGAGTTGCTGTTGCAAGTGCAAGGAGTGATGGCCGAGTACGAACGAGCAAAGATCATAGAGCGAAGCCGAAGGGGTCGCCGGCACGGGGCGCGGCGGGGCTCAGTCAGCGTGCTGGTGAATGCGCCCTACGGTTATCGGTATGTGAAGAAGAGCGAGGGAGGCGGCGAGGCGCGGTTTGAAATTTTACCGGATCAGGCGCGAGTAGTACGACAGATATTCGAGTGGGTCGGCAGCGAGCGAGCGGCGCTGAGGGAAGTTTGCCGGCGACTGCAAGTTGCTGGAGAACAAACCAGATCCGGGAATAGCCGGTGGGATCACAGCACGGTGTGGGGGATACTGAAGAACCCTGCCTACAAAGGCGCAGCCGCGTTCGGCAAGACTCGCAGTGAAGCATGGCGAGGGAGGCTGCGGCCTCAAAGAGGGCGGCCGGCTCAACCGCGGCGCGCGCGAACACGGGCGGCGGTAGGGCAACAGGATTGGATCAGCATACCGGTGCCACCGATCGTCGAGGTCGAATTGTTCGACTCAGTACAAGAGCAGTTGCGAGAGAATCAGCGGCGCGCGCAGATTCGGAGAAAAGGGAGCCGCTTCCTGCTGCAAGGTCTGATCTGTTGCGCGCAGTGTGGGTATGCGTTGTGTGGCAACACGAGAGCTACGCCAGACGGCGGTGAGCATGGATACTACAGGTGTACTGGGACGGACAAGTATCGGTTTGGGGGCGACCGAGTTTGCGAGAGCACATCTGTGCGTATCGACCTGTTGGATTCAGCAGTGTGGCAACAGGTGAGAAGTGTACTCGATCATCCTGAGAGACTTGCCCAGGAGTATCGTCGTCGAATGGAGGCGCCGCATCAGAGAGGGGATGAGTTGACGACAACGCAGGCTCAACTCGCCAGGCTGCAACAAGGAGTGGGCCGGCTGATTGATAGCTATACTGGTGGGCTTATCAGCAAGGAGGAGTTTGAACCACGGATCGGCAGGATGAGAGAGCGAGTCACGAGACTGGAGGCAGAAGCAGCGGAGTTAGCCGATCAGGAACGGGTCCAAAGCGACCTGCGATTAATCGTAGGGCAACTGGAAGAATTTAATAGCAGAGTGAGAGCGGGACTGGAGGAAGCTGGTTGGGGAGTGAAGCGAGACATCATACGGGCGTTGGTGAAGCAGGTTGAAGTCGGAAAGGAGCAAGTGAACGTAGTGTTCAGGGTAGACCCTCGCCCTTTTGAGTCTCGCCCCGAAAGGGGCGTGGTGCACGTCTGTTTGGGACGTGAACGATCCACCCACTGCCGTGGGTGGT